>CADASK010000046.1 GCA_902790495.1 uncultured Eubacteriales bacterium | reverse complement strand
TTTCCTAAGCAAAAACTCTGGTTTCCGATTTGGTTCACCAGAGTTTTTTGTCCCAATTTTGTCTTTTATTTCACTGTCTACTTGACGGGAAGCGGTTCACTGCGCGGCGCTGTTTTATCATTTCCAACCGCACAGGTGGCGGGACGCGCTGACCTATGCCGTGTTCCCGTATCTGCCCGACGTCGGGTACTATCAGGAGCTGATCGAGCGCCGGTGGGCGGAGCTCGAACCGGACATCCGCCTGATCCGCGCGGAGTGGGACTTCTATACCGACAGCGCGCCGGAGGGCATCGACGTGGTAGTATTCGACGCCGTGAGGAGGCGGGCACCGCGGGCGCATCACCTCCGCGCTTGCAGCTTTTGGTTCCCGGTGGTATACTGTCCCTGTAGCCCTGTCCGGGCGCGTGGACCCGGCGCGTGACATGAAAGGAATAGATGCATCATGATGAAGCGGATACTTTGCCTGGCGGCTTGTCTTTGTGTGCTCTTCACGGCTGTGGCCCGGGCCGACCGGGCGGCGGAGGAGCAGCTGATGAAGGAGATCGGGGCCTTTGAGATCACGGCCGAGCAGCGGGAGCTGGCGAAGACCAACGAGGCCGGCTATCCGGTGCTGGACGCCGGGCGCGGCAATCCCAACTGGATCAACACGCAGGCGCGCTACGCCTTCACCCGGCTCATGAACTTTGCCGTGGGCGAGTGCGAGCGGACGCTGAACGAGGGCAGCATGGCGGGCCAGGCGAAGCGGGAGGGCATCGGCGCGCGCTTTGACGCGGCGATGGATCCGGCGGATGCCACCGACGCCTTCCTGACCGCCGCGGTGAATTACTGCGCGGACACCCTGGGGCTGGACAGGGACGGCCTGCTCAAGGAGCTGGTGGACGCCGTGATCGGCGGCTACTATCCGTCGCCCAGCCGCTGCCTGCCGAACACCGAGGCCATCCTCAACGCCTTCCTGCAGGCGACGCTCTACGGCGGCGCGGATCTCTCGGCCCGGACGAACGTCTTCCCCACGGAGGGCGGCAGCGCCGCGATGGTGTACATCTTCGAGGCGCTCAGCCACAACCGGCTGCTAAAGAAGGGGGACACCATCGCCATCGCCACGCCCATCTTCACGCCCTACATGCAGATTCCCGCCGTGAAGGACTATGGCCTGGTGTCGGTGGATGTCTCCAGCTCCGCCGAGGAGGACTGGGACATTGCGGAGGAGGAGCTGGCCAAGCTGGAATCGCCGGAGGTCAAGGCCTTCTTCCTCGTCAATCCCTCCAACCCGGCCTCCCGCGCGCTCTCCGAAAAGACGCTGGAGCGCCTCTGCCGGGTGGTGGAGAAGAACCCGGACCTGATCATCCTCACCGACGACGTGTACGGCACCTTCGCGAAGGATTTCCGGAGCGTCTACGCGGTGCTGCCGGAGAACACGATCCTGGTCTATTCCTTCTCCAAGCTCTACGGGGTCACGGGCTGGCGCATCGGGCTGATCGCCATGCACGAGGACAACGTGTGCGACCGCCTGCTGGCCGGGCTGCCGGAGGAGGACAAGGCCTACCTCCGGGGCGAGTACTCCATCGTGACCACGGAGCCGGACGCCATGCCCTTCCTGGACCGGGTGGTGGCGGACAGCCGCTCCATCGGCCTGTACCACACCAGCGGCCTGTCCACGCCCAGCCAGGTGTTCATGGACCTGCTGGCCCTGAGCCATTTGGTGTACGCGGATGCCGGCGGGGAGGATCCCTACATCCGCCTGGCCAACGACACCGTGCACGCGCGCTATACGGCGCTGATGAAGGCCCTGGGGCTCACGCCCGACGACAGCGCGGCGAACGCCCAGTACTACACCCTGGTGGATGTCTACGCCCTGGCCGAGGCGGAGTACGGTGCGGAGTTCCTGGACTGGCTGCGGGAGGAGCGGACGCAGATCGAGTTCCTCAACGACCTGGCCAGCCGCAAGGGCGTCGTGCTGATGTACGGGCCCGGCTTCAGCGCCCCCGAGGGCACGGTGCGCATCTCCCTGGCGAACCTGAACACGGAGGATTATGTGGAGATTGCCAGGAGGCTCTTTGAGCTTTTAGATGAATACTACGCCGAATCGGAGATCGGGCTGGCCAACGCGGCCTGATGCAAAGAGGGGTTCCGCGCCAAATGCGCGGAACCCCTCATGTATTCTGACTCGCATTTCTTCCATGCCTGCGCATGTATTCCACGGTTCTGTACAGCGTTTCCCCGTGAAAGATCTTGTCCAGGTTGCCCGCGAAGTCCAGGCCGTAGCGATCGCCCAGGGCGGTGAGGGCGGTTTCGATCTCCTCCCGCTGGCGGCGGGCGGTGTCCGGCAGCAGGTCGTCGAAGCGGAGCTGGCGGCCGTCCTCGCCGCTGAGGTGGTAGATCCCTGTGCCGATCAGGCGTACGGGCTGATCCGGCACCTGCTCCAGCAGGGCCAGGGCCTCGCGGTAGATGACGGCGGCAGAGCGGGTGGAGGGCACCAGGCGGGAGCGGGTGATGCTCTTCATGTTGGCGAAGGTGACCTTCAGGGACACGCCCTCGCCGTAGAGGCCGACCCGGGCGGCGCGGCGCTCCACGCTCAGGGCCAGGAGCAACAGCACGTCCCGCAGCAGGCCGCGGTCGTGCACGTCGGCCTGGAAGGTCAGCTCGCGGCTGATGGATTTTGCGTCCTCCGGCCGGTAGGCGGTCACCCTGCGGTCGTCCTCGCCGAAGGCCTGCTGGACGATCCACCGGCCCTGCTTGCCCAGGAGGCGGATCACATCCTCCTGGCGGCTCTGGATGTCCCGGACGGTGCGGATGCCGGCGCGGTTCAGCTTTTCGGCGGTCTTGCTGCCCACGGTGTAGAGCACCCGCACGTCGCGGTCGATGATCAGGCGGACGAAGGCCTCCGGGTCGGGGATCTCGAAGTAGCCGTCGGGCTTCTTCTCCTCGCTGGCGGTCTTGGCGGCGGTCTTGGAGTAGGCCACGCCGACGGAGCAGGTGAGGCCGACCTCCTCCCGGGTTCTCCGCTTGATGGTGCGGGCGATGCCGCAGGCGCCCTCCCAGCTGCCCGCGCGGGCCGTCACGTCGAGGTAGGCCTCGTCCAGGGCGATGGTCTCCGCCGCCGAGGCGTAGGTGTTCCAGATGGCGTGCAGCTGCTCCGAGACAGCGCGGTACTTGTCGAAGTTCGGGTGCATGTAGATGCCCGCGGGGCAGAGGCGGTAGGCCTCCTTGATGTTCATGGCGGAGTGGACGCCGTACTTCCGCGCCTCGTAGCTGCAGGTGGCGACGACGCCGCGCTCGTGGGGCAGGGAGCCGATGATCAGCGGCTTGCCCCGCAGGGACGGGTTGTCCCGGACCTCCACGGAGGCGTAGAAGGCATCCATATCCACATGGATGATCAGCTGGTTCATGCGCTTGGCCTCCTGCGGGATCAGATCAGGATGCCGCTGCTGGGATCGGTCGGATCGTGGAGCGCCTCCTGGATCATTCGTTCAAAGCTCTCGGCGAAGCGGCGGTCGTCCTCCTCGGTGCGTTTGGCGGGGCCCTTCAGGTGATGCTTCGCGCTGCGGCGGGCTTTTTTGGCCAGGTGCCGCTCCATCAGCAGACCGTCGATGTTCTCGTCGGTGTACCACCGGCCGCTCTGGTGGATGGCCCGGGCGCCCTTGCCCAGGGCCAGGGCCGCGACGCCGTAGTCCTGGGTGACGACGATGTCGCCCCGCCGGCAGAGGTTGATGAGGGCCAGATCCACCGCGTCGGGGCCGGCGCCGATGGTGCGCACCTCGCTGTAGTCCGAGGTCAGGACGTGGTTGGTGTCGCACAGCAGGGTGACGGGAAGCTGGTAGCGCCGGGCGATGCCCTCCGCGATGCGGGTCACGGGGCAGGCGTCGGCGTCGATGTAGATCCTGAGGGTGCCGGGCATGGCGGACACCTCCCTCCGAAGAATCCTTTTTGATTAGGGACGGAGCGGGAACAGCTCGCGGTAGGCGTCATAGCCCGTGGAGACGCCATCGTCCGGGTTGTAGCTGAGCAACTGATGGAAGGGCGTCAGGGACTGGGCGGGACTGAGCCCCTGGGCGCGGAGGACGAGGTAGCGGTCGATGGTTTCCTGCCTCGCGGCGATGAGAATCCACTCGAAACGCGCGCCCTCCGGCTGGTCCAGGTTCCACTCGTGGTAGTGGAGCAGGCCGTGCCGCTCGATGAGGGCGTTGGCCTCCTCAGCCACCAGGCGGTAATCCTCCGGGGTCAGCGGGGGAGACAGGGCCAGCCGCTTGCAGCCGCCCGCGACGCACTCCGAGAAGGCGGTCACCATGCCCAGGATAAAGGAACGCTTGTCGTACCGGGAAGCCTCCATGATGCTTGTTCTCCTTCCATGGTCGGCAGGGAAATGTCATGCCCGTCGGGCGTCACCTGACCAGGCCCGCGAGGGCCCACACGCCCGCGCTGATCGCGGTGATGGCGGCCAGCAGCACCGCCACCCACAGCACGCTGGCCGCGGCGGACTGCTGATGCACGCGGAAAAAGGGATAGGGGCCGTCGACCCTGCGGATGCCGTTGAGGTACAGCAGCACGAGGCCGTAGACGAGGGTCACGGCGACCGGCAGCCAGACCGCGCCGCTGTGCTCCTCAATAAGGATGTAGGACAGGGTCGAGAGGATCGGGCAGAGCACGTGGTGGTACAGGCCGTTGCCCGACCACAGCAGGGCGTGGGGATCGCCGCCCATGGGGATCAGGATGCAGGTGGTCACCAGGAAGGTCATCACCAGCATGCAGGCGCTCAGATACCGCAGCACGGTGACCCACTGCGGCTGGCCGAACACCAGCAGGAGCAGGGTCGAGACGGCGGTGACAATGTTGGAGATCTGCGTATAGAAGATCAGCGTCTTCCCCCTGTGACGGCGGATGCTGAGGAAAAGCCCGCGCGCCTCCAGCAGGAGGATCAGGGCGCATGCGATCCTGGCCATGGAATGTACCTTCTTTCCGGGGCAGGCGCGCTGTCGAAGCAGCCTGCCTTCTTGCTCCATGTTACCACACCGGGCGCGCCGTGGCAAGGGCTGCGGCAGGCCCTCCGGACAGGCGAGGCGCTGACGCTTTTTTGTCTGGCACAGCGCCGCCTCTTATGCTATAATCACCGCGAAGACTGCCCGCAGCCGCGCGGCCGGACAGCCCCTTCAAATTTCATCCAAGGGGGATGAAGCACCGTATGAAAAAACGTATCTGCGCGCTCCTGCTGGCCCTGCTCCTGCTGGGCGCGGGACTCGGCTCCGGGGCCATCGCGGAGACCGGCGAGGGCGGCGCGCTGGCGGCCTACAACGGCAAGCGCATCGGCGTCCAGACGGGCACCACCTTTGACGCCATCGTGCTGGAGACGCTGCCCGACGCCCAGATCAGCTATTTCAACACCTACCCCGACATGGCGGCGGCCCTGGAGGCCAACAAGATCGACGGCTTCCCCGGCGACCAGCCCGTGCTGGAGCTGATGATGGCGGAGAACCCGAAGCTGGCGATCCTGCCCGAGCACATGGACACCTTTGCCTTCGGCTTTGTGCTGCCCAAGACCGCCGCGGGCGCGAAGCTCCGGGACGAGATCAACGCCTGGCTGAACACCTTCCGGGCCAGCGGCGAGCTGGAGCGGGTGGCCGACAAGTGGATTTTCGGCCCGGAGGAGGAGAAAACCCTGCCGGATATCGCCGCCTTCCCAGCGCCCAAGGGCACCCTGATCCTGGCCACCGAGGGCGGCTACGCCCCGATGAGCTACTACCGGGGCGGCGAGCTGGTGGGCTTCGAGATCGAGCTGGCGGCCCGCTTCTGCGAGGCCAACGGCTACGGGCTGCGGGCGGAGGGCATGATGTTCGACGGCATCCTGCCCGCGGTGCAGGCCGGCAAGGCGGACTTTGCCGCGGCGGGCATCAGCATCACCGAGGAGCGCAAGGAGAGCGTGTACTTCTCCGATCCCTATTACGAGGGCGGCACGGTGATGGCCGTGCTGAAGGGCCGGGACGCACCGGCCGGAGCCGCCGCGGGCGGACTGCCGGAGTTTTCCGAATTTGCCGAGCTCTCCGGCAAAACCGTCTCGATGCTCACCGGCGCGCCCTTTGAGGAGATGATCCGGAGCAAAGTCCCGGACGTGGGCGAATTCACCTTCCTGAACACCACACCGGATATGATCCAGGCGCTCAAGGGAAAGAAGACGGACGCCTTCCTGATGAACAACGCGGTGGGCCAGCTGCTGCTCAACCGGAACCCTGACCTGGCCCTGTTCCCCCAGAGCCTCCAGGACGGCGTCTTCGGCTTCGCGTTCGCCAAGGGCGATCCCCGCAGGGAGGCGTGGCAGGCGGCCTTTGACGCGATTCCCCAGTCGGAGATCGACAGGGTCTGGGCCAAGTGGACCGGGGCGGACGACAGCGTCAAAAGCCTTCCCGAGCAGGACTGGCCCGGCCTGAACGGCACGATGCGGGCGACGGTCTGCGATACGGTGGAGCCCATGGGCTATGTCGGGGGAGACGGCGCGCTGAAGGGCTTTGACCTGGAGCTCATCCTGATGGCCGCCCGGCAGCTGGATGTGAAGGTGGAGTTTACCGGCGTGGAGCTCTCCGCCATCCTGGCCGCGGTGCAGTCGGGGAAGGCGGACATCGGCGCGGGCAGCCTCATCATCACGGAGGAGCGCGCGCAGGCTGTCGATTTCGTGGAGTACTACCCCGCGGCCTTTGAGCTCATCGTGCGCGCCGTTCAGCCCGCCGAAGCGGCGGCCGGGGAGAAGAACCTTTCCTTCTGGAGCGGTATCCGGCAGAGCTTCAACAAGACCTTCGTCCGCGAGGGCCGGTGGAAGCTGTTCTTAGAGGGCATCGGCAACACGATGCTCATCACCCTGCTGTCCCTGCTCTTCGGCACGGCGCTGGGCTTTGTGGTGTTCATGCTCTGCCGGAACGGCAACCCCGTCGCCAACGGCGCCACCCGCTTCTCCATGTGGCTGGTGCAGGGCACGCCCATGGTGGTGCTGCTGATGATCCTGTACTACATCGTCTTCGGCTCCGTCGCCATCAGCGGCATCGCGGTGGCGGTCATCGGCTTCACGCTCACCTTCGGCGCGTCGGTGGTCGGCCTGCTCAGGCTGGGCGTGGGCGCGGTGGACCGGGGCCAGTACGAGGCGGCCTACGCCCTGGGTCACAGCAGCCGCCACACCTTCTTCCGCATCATCCTGCCCCAGGCGATTCCCCACGTGCTGCCCGCCTACCAGGGCGAGATTGTGGGCCTGATCAAGGCCACCGCCATCGTGGGCTACATCGCCGTGCAGGATCTGACCAAGATGGGCGATATCGTGCGCAGCCGCACCTACGAGGCCTTCTTCCCCCTGATCGCCGTGACCATCATCTACTTTGCGCTGGAGGGGCTGTTCGGCCTGGCCGTCAGCCGGCTGCGCATCAGCCTCAACCCCAAGCGGCGCAGGCGGGAGAGCATCCTGAAGGGAGTGGACATCCATGATTAAGATCGAGCATCTGAAGAAGGTCTATCCCAAGGTGACGCCGCTGAAGGATGTGAGCGTGGAGATCCACGACGGCGACGTGATCTCGGTCATCGGCCCCTCCGGCACGGGCAAGAGCACCCTGCTGCGGTGCATCAACCAGCTGGAGAAGCCCACGGAGGGACGCATCTGGCTGGACGACGTGGAGATCACGGACAGGAAGTGCGACATCAGCAAGGTGCGGCAGCGGATGGGCATGGTGTTCCAGAGCTTCAACCTGTTTGGCCACCTCACGGCGATCGAGAACATCATGCTCTCGCCGATGGACCTGCTGGGCAAGAGCAAGCAGGAGGCCTACGACGAGGGCATGCGGCTGCTGCGCACGGTGGGCCTGGCCGAGAAGGCGCTGAGCTACCCGGACGAGCTCTCGGGCGGCCAGCGGCAGCGCGTCGCCATCGCCCGCACCCTGGCGATGGATCCCGACGTGATCCTGCTGGACGAGCCGACCAGTGCCCTGGATCCCACCATGGTGGGCGAGGTGCAGGCCGTGATCCGCGACCTCGCCAGGAGCGGCAAGACCCTGATGATCGTCACCCACGAGATGAGCTTCGCCCGCTCCATCAGCAACCGCGTCTTCTACATGGACGAGGGCGGCATCTACGAGGACGGCACGCCGGAGCAGATCTTCGACCATCCCCAGCGGGAGAACACCCGGCGGTTCATCCGGCGGCTGCGGGTGCTGGAGCTGGACATCGCCAGCCGGGACGCGGACTTCCTGGCCATGGCGGGGCAGATCGAGGCCTACTGCGCCAAGAACCAGATTCCGCTGCGGACAGCCGGCCGGCTGCAGCTGGCCTTCGAGGAGGCCGTGCAGCGCCTGCTGCTGCCCGCGCTGAGCGAGGTGCGCATCCACGCCGTGGCGGAGTACGCGGAGGCGACGGAGCGGGCCGAGTGGAACATCCGCTACGGCGGCCCGCGCTTTGACGCCCTCGGCCAGGGCGACGAGCTGGCGCTGAGCGTGCTGCGGGGCATCACGTCGGAGACGGACTACAACTGGGACGCGGCGGCTGAACTGCCCAACGGCCTGCGGCTGACCCTGCGGCCGAGCGTCTGACGGCGGTGCGCGGGCCTGGAGGCCGGATTACACCGGGGAAAGTGCTCTCAGCTGTTGCTGCGGGCGGAGTTTCCGGCCCGGGAAAGCTTGCATTCCGCCTGGCTTTCTGCTACAATACGCCTGTCCGCAAGGGACATGAAGATCAGGAGGCGTAGGAGATGCGCATTTTTCTGGACGCGATGGGCGGCGACAACGCCCCGCAGGCACCCGTAGAGGGCGCCATCGAGGCGCTGCGGAAGGAGCCCGAGCTGGAGATTTCGCTGGCGGGCGATCTGCAGGTGGTGGAGCCGCTGCTGAAGGACTGCGACGACGTGCGCGGGCGCATCACCCTGGTGGACGCGCCGGAGGTCATCACGAACAACGAGAGCCCGGTGATGGGCGTGCGCACCAAGAAGCGCTCCGCAACGGTCATCGGCATGCTCCAGGTGAAGGACGGAACCTGCGACGGCTTCGTCTCCGCCGGCTCCACCGGCGCGACGCTGGCGGGCGGCATGTTCCGTCTGGGCCGCATCCCGGGCATCGAGCGCCCGGCCCTGGCCCCCGTGTTGCCCAACGGCAAGCGCGGCGCGCTGCTGATCGACTGCGGCGCGAACGTGGACTGCAAGCCCGACTACCTGGTGCAGTTCGGCCTGATGGGCGAGGTGTACATGCAGGGCGTGATGGGCGTGGACAAGCCCCGCGTGGGCCTGATCAACATCGGCGCGGAGGAGGAGAAGGGCAACGCCCTGGTCAAGGCCGCCTACCCGATGATGAAGGAAGCCCCCTACCAGTTCGTCGGCAACGTGGAGGCCCGCGACCTGCTGGCGGACACGGCGGACGTGCTGGTGTGTGACGGCTTCTCCGGCAACCTGGTGCTGAAGTTTATGGAGGGCGTCGCGTCCACCCTGATGGGCATCATCAAGGGCGAACTGATGGCAGACACCCGCTCCAAGATCGGCGCGCTGATCGCCAAGCCGGCCTTCCGGCGCGTGAAGCACGCGATGGACTATTCCGAGGTCGGCGGCGCGCCGCTGCTGGGCGTGCAGGGCTCCGTGGTCAAGGCCCATGGCTCCTCCAACGGTCACGCCATGGCCTGCGCCATCGCCCAGTGCGTCAAGATGATCCGCGCCGACGTCCCCGCGACCATCGCGCGCGGTGTGGAAAAGCTGCTGCCCACGGAGAACGCCTGATATCTTTCTCCCGCCTGCAATAGCAAACTGTATGGGCGAGCGGCGAAGGGTTGCAAGGGGCGATCGCAAAGCCCCTTGCCCGCGCCCGCAGGCGCGGAACGCCTTGCGCAGCCGACAGTGATGTGCGGGAAGGATACGAGTGTTCCCCGGGTAGAGATAAAAGGAGGAAAACAACAATGGCTACCTTTGATACTGTCAAGAGCATGATCGCCAAGCAGCTGAAGGTTGACGAGAGCAAAATCACCCTGGAAAGCCGCCTGGTGGAGGATCTCAAGGCCGACAGCGCCAACGTGATGGTGATGATCATGGATCTGGAGGATCAGTTCGGCATCATGGTCGAGGATGACCAGATCATGAAGATGAAGACCGTCGGCGACGTGGTCGACTACATCGAGAAGCATCAGTAACCGCACACAGCAGCAAAAGCGCAGGACGCCCTGCGCTTTTCTGGGAGCGCCCGGAAAACGCCATGTTATGGCGTTTTCAGCGGAGAGCGGGCGGCAGCCCCGGACCGACCGCAAAGCCCCTGACCCGCGCCCGCAGGCGCGGCCCTCTCAGTCGGCTTCGCCGACAGCTCTCCCAAAGGGAGAGCCAAGATAGAGTATTGCGACGGTCAACAAAGAATGAGACGACTGAAGAATCGAGGAAAATCAAGTGGCACACACCCTGATGGACGCGCTGGGATACACCTTTAAGAACCCATCCCTGCTGCGGCAGGCCCTCACACACCCCTCCATGGGCAAGGACGACAACCAGCGCCTGGAGTTCCTGGGGGACGCGGTGCTGCAGTACCTGATGAGCGACATCCTCTACGCCACCCATCCCAAAGACCAGGAGGGCGGGCTGACCCATCTGCGGGCGCTGCTGGTGTGCGAGGACGCCCTCAGCCAGGTGGCGCGGGGGCTCCACGTCGGGGAAGCCCTGCTCATGGACCGCGGCGAGGAGCTGACCGGCGGCCGTGAAAAGCCTTCCGTGCTCTGCGACGCGATGGAGGCGATCCTCGCGGCGGTGTACCTGGACGGCGGCCTGGACGCGGCGCGGGGGATCATCGAGCGCTTCTGGCCCAAGCCCGAGGACATCCGCCGTCCCATGCAGGACAGCAAAGGCGCGCTGCAGGAGGCGCTGCAGGCCGGCGGCGGCGACGCCCCGACCTACGTCATCGTGGAGCAGTCCGGCCCGCCCCACAGCCCGCACTTCGTGGCAGCGGTGCATCACGGCGGCAGGGAGCTGGCGCGGGGCGAGGGCCACTCCAAGAAGCTCGCCGAACAGGCGGCGGCCCTGGCGGCCCTGCGGGCGATGGGAAAGGCGTGAGCGCTCCGGCGAAACAGGCGGAAAGCAAGAACCGAATCGGGTGAGCGGGCGGATAACCCCGCCCATCCTTCTTTTTTCCGGGAGAAGAATTGACACAGAGCGGCATTGGCGGTATCATGAAACCTGTTCGGTTCCTGAGAAAGCCGAACGGAATGAGGTTTATATGAAGAAAAAGATTGTCACCAAATTCGGCGGAAGCTCGCTGGCGGACAGCGGCCAGTTCCGCAAGGTCAAGGAAATCCTGGAGATGGACCCTGCGAGGATGTACGTCGTGCCCTCCGCGCCGGGCCGCCGTTTCGACGGGGACGATAAGATCACCGACCTGCTCTACCGCTGCCACCGCATGCAGGCGGCCGGGGAGGACTGGCAGGAGACCTTCGACCTGATCGCGGCGCGCTATATGGACATCGCCGAGGAGCTGGAGCTGAAGGTCAACCTGCGCGAGGAGCTGGAGCGCATCCGCGAGAAGATCGCCGCGGGCGCGTCGGCGGATTACTGCGCCAGCCGCGGCGAATACCTCAACGGCATGCTGCTGGCCGATTTCCTGGGCTGGCGCTTTATGGACGCGGAGAAGGTGGTCTTCTTCAACGCGGAGGGCGTCTTCGACAGCGAAAAGACGAATGTGGTGATGATGGCCCTGCTGGCAGACGGCCTGCCCTCGGTGGTGCCGGGCTTCTACGGCGTGAAGCCGGACGGCTCGGTACACACCTTCAGCCGGGGCGGCAGCGATATCACCGGCGCGATCGTGGCCCGGGCGGTCAAGGCGGACACCTACGAGAACTGGACGGACGTCTCCGGCTTCCTGATGGCCGATCCGCGCATCGTGCGCAACCCGCGGGAGATCAGCGCCATCACCTACGCCGAGCTGCGCGAGCTGAGCTACATGGGCGCGAGCGTGCTGCACGAGGACGCCATGTTCCCGGTGCACAAGGTGGGCATCCCCACCATCATCCGCAACACGAACAACCCCGAGCACCCCGGCACCCTCATCAGCCTGACCCTGCCGGTGGAGCCGACCCTGCCCACCATCACGGGCATCGCGGGCCGCAAGGACTTCAGCGTGGTGGCCGTGGAAAAGGCCATGATGAACGCCGAGCTGGGCTTTGGCCGCAAGGTGCTGCAGGTCTTCGAGGAGGCGGGCATCTCCTTTGAGCACATGCCCTCCGGCATCGACTCCATCTCCGTGGTGGTGTCCGGCGAGGCCCTCGCCCCGCACCGCGAGGAGATCGTCCGCCGCATCGCCGAGCTGACCCAGCCGGATTCCCTCACCATCCACGACCATATGTCCATCATCGCGACGGTCGGCCGCGCCATGGTCAACAACTGCGGCACCGCCGCGCGCCTGCTCTCGGCCATGAGCCGGGCGGGGGTCAACGTGAGGATGATCGACCAGGGCTCCAGCGAGCTGTCGATCATCGTGGGCGTGGATGACGCGGATTTTGAGAAGACGATACAGGCAGTTTACAGCGAGTTTGTAGGCTGACTTGCCCAAGCGGGCGTGATGTGGTAAAATAACAGGACACCCTGACGCGAGGAAAGGAGAGGCGGCCATGCAGAGCGGCGACCCGAGACAGCCCTACACCCAGGCACAGCAGCCCTACACCGCCCCCTACGTGCCGGGCACCCAGGCTCAGAACCCCTACACCCAGGCCAACACGGCCTTCACCCAGGGCATGCAGGCCCCGAACCCCTTCACCCAGACCCAGATGCCCTATACCTCGCCTTACGTCCCGGGCGCTCAGGCAACCTATGCCCAGGCCGGGAACACCTTCCAGCAGTCCGGGCCCTACGCGGCCCAGCCGGGCACAGGCCCCTTCGGCGCGGATCCCTACGGCTACGCCCAGGGACAGACGGCCATGCAGGAGACGGCCCGGGAGGACGGCGCGAGGCGCAGGCGCACCGGCCGCCGCTCCGGCGGAGGCAATGGGCGTGACCGCGGTGTGCGCATCCTGCAGTTCGTGATCGTGGCAGCGGTGATGGCGCTGACCATCCTGTACCTGGTCAACACCTTCTCCACCGGCGGTCAGGCCTACGCGACCATTCAGGCGGGCACCCTGGGCGCCCACTACAGCGGTGACGTGCTGATCGTCCGCAACGAGGTGCCCTATGATGCCGAGGGCGTGACGAGCATTGAGTACGTGGCGGACGAGGGCCGGACCGTCGTGCGCAACCTGCCCATCTGCAACGTGTTCTCCGCGGGCTACTCCACGCGGGAGATGAGCACGCTGCAGGAGTTCCGCGACCAGATCCGCGATTACCAGAAGACCCTGCTGGAATCTGAGACCACTTACGACGCCCGCATGGCCCGCGCCGAGGCGGACGTGCTCGGCCGCTCCAAGGACGTGCGGGACATCATCGCCGGCACCCGGGGCAGCCTGACCAACCAGGAGAAGCTGCTGGAGGCGGCCATCGAGGCCCGGCAGCAGTACCTGCGGCAGAAGTATTCCTCCGACCAGCGGCTGACCCGTCTCTACGACGACGAGCAGGCTCAGCTGCAGCGCATCGATTCCTGGACGAAGCAGTACGTCGCGGCGACGGACACCATCGTGTCCTTCTATTCCGACGGCTTCGAGTACGGGCTGAACATGTCCAACTACGACCAGTTCACCCCGGCGGAGGTGCGCCGGATGGTCAACGGCGAGAAGCCGGCCACCGCCACGCAGCAGAAGGGCAAAACCACCATCTACCGCACGGTGACCGACGGCAGCTGGGTGGCGCTGATGCTGGTGGATTCCGGCGACTGGAATCCCGTGGAGGGCCAGAGCTACCAGCTGCAGCTGGAGCGCTTCGAGAACACCCAGGTCATGGCGACCGTGCAGTCCTTCACCCGCTCCGGCGGCGAGCTGCTGGTGCGCCTGCTCATCCAGGGCTCGGTCAGCCCGGTGCTGTACATGCGCACCTGCAAGGCCGACCTGGGCGACTATGTCTCCACCCTGATGGTGCCGCTGAAGGCGGTCTACCACTACCAGGAGATGGACGGCGTGGTGGTGGTGGACGGCAGCAACCAGTCTTTCATCCCGGTCACCGTGGTCAACAAGGACAGCCGCTACGCCTACGTCGTGGCCATCAGCCAGGGCCTGCTGTTTGAGGGCCAGACCGTGCGGGTGTTCTGACCTGATGAGGTTGATATCATGAACGAGGAAACACTGCGTCAAAACCTGACCCACGTTCGCGAGACCCTCGCGACCGCCGCAGCCTCAGGCGGCTACGCTGCGCCCAAGCTCATCGCCGTAACAAAGACGCACCCCGCTGAGGCCATCCTGCCCCTGGCAGGAATGGGCATCACCGACATCGGCGAAAACCGCGTGCAGGAGCTTCGCGACAAGCTTCCCGCCCTGGAGGGAAAATTCCGCGTCCATCTCATCGGAAGGTTGCAAACCAACAAGGTCAAGTATATAATAGACGATGTATGCCTCATCCAGTCGGTGGACCGGCTGGAGCTGGCGCGGGAGATCAACCGCCTGGCCGCGGCCCATGAGCGCCGCGTGCCCGTGCTGGTGCAGGTGAGTCCCGCGGGCGAGCCACAGAAGGGCGGCGTTGCGCCGGAGGACGTGCGCGCGCTGCTGCGGGAGATGGCCCCGATGGAGGGCCTTCAGGTCTCCGGCCTGATGGCGGTGATGCCGATGACCGATGACGCGGCGTACCTCGAGAGGCTTTTCCGGGGCATGCGCGCCCTGTTCGAGGGGCTGCGCCAGGAGGCCCTGGACGGCATCCGCATGGAGGAGCTGTCCATGGGCATGTCCGGGGACTACACGCTGGCCGCCCGCTGCGGCGCGACCATGGTGCGCGTGGGCTCGGCGATCTTCGGCCCCAGGGGCTGATAGGATGAATACGGAGGAAACGATATGGCATTCAGGGATCTGATGGATTCGGTGCTGCAGAGGCTGCATCAGGGGCCCTTCGGGGCGAAGGAGGACGACTATGAGTCCAACCTGCCCAACGGCGGCCGCACCGGATATATCCCGCCGGTGAGCGACGGCAGACGCCGCACGCAGCAGACCGGCGCCCATCAGCGCTTCACCGGCGAGCAGACGGCCTGGCAGCAGCCCGCTCCCGAGAACGGCTGGCAGCAGGGCGCGCAGCCCTGGACCCAGCAGCAGGCCTGGGGCCAGCAGCCCTTGACCCAGCAGCAACCGGGCATGAACCAGCAGACGGGCTACCAGAACCGCTGGCAGCCGGCGCAGCAGACCCCTTACGAGAGCAAATTCCAGCGCGGCCCGCAGCAGACGGGCTGGCAGGCCCCCCAGGCCACCGGCTGGCAGACGCCCCAGGCGACGGGCTGGCAGGCCGCGTGGCAGCAGCCTCAGCAGACCGCGTTCCAGCCCCAGGCCCAGGGGCAGCGGGAAGCGCAGCCTGAGCAGTCGGGTCCGCCGCAGATGCCCCAGGCTCCCCAGCAGACGGGCTTTGCCCAGAACCAGCAGACCGGCTTCGGCCGGCAGGGCGGCTTCGCCCAGAATCAGCAGACCGGCTTTGGCATGAACGCCCAGCAGACGGGCTTCGGCCAGCGCACCGCCGTGCCGGATAACATCACCTACATGCCGGGCAGCTACGTGGGGGACGACGGCATGGCCTACCGCCATGTGGAGCGCCTGGCCCAGCCGCTGTCCGCGGCGACCGCCTACCGGCTGATCGAATTCATGCGCAACGAGGAGACGGTGATCGTCAACACCGAGCTGATCCGCGACGAGCGGGAGAACCAGCGGTGCCTCGACCTGCTCTTCGGCGCGGCCTTCACGATGAACTGCACCTTCACGCGCATCTCGGCCAAGAGCATCTACCTGATCGCGCCGCGTTCGGTGACCGTGATGCCCTACGAATCCCTGCGCCAGATGAACGAGAAGGACGCGGCGATGCGCTGGCCCGGCGCCCAGAGCCAGAGAACAGCCACCCCGGAGCCCCAGCGCGAGCGCCGCGCCGAGGCCCCCAAAGCCCCTTGCCCGCGCCCGCAGGCGCGGAACCCTGCTGACACACATACCCGAAAGGAGGAAACCGCGGTGCTGATCGCGAGAATCATCAACCTGGCCTTCAACATCTTCAAGCTGCTGCTGGTGGTCTACGTCCTGCTCTCCTGGCTGCACATCGCCGAGAACAAATGGACAACCCTGCTGCGGCGGATCATGGAGCCGATCCTGACGCCGGTGCGCAATTTCCTCCGCACCAAGCTGCCCTCGCAGCTGCAGGTGCTGGACCTCAGCCCGGTGGCGGTGTACATCATCGCCGAGATTCTGCGGAGTATCCTGGTCTCCATCTTCGTCTTCTGACATGCGTGTGACGGACGAGGAGGAGCGGGCGCGGCTGCTGCTGCGCCAGGGAGCCGCCCAGGCCGCCCGGGGCCGCGTGTCGCCGGGACGGTTCATCCCCGCGGAATGGCAGGGCATGGCCGTGCATGAGGCCCGGGAGGCGGATGTGGCCGTCAGCCTGGACGGCGGGCACCCGGACGCCGAGCGCCTGCAGGTCTGCTTCCATCCCCGGGAGGAGGAGCCGCGCTTCACCGCGCGGTGGCTGGAGATCAGCTGGAACGCGAGGTTCGCCTCGCCGGATCACCGCGACCTGCTGGGATCGCTGATGGGCCTGGGCATCGACCGGGCCTACATGGGCGACCTGGTGACGGGCGAGGGCAGGGCCTGGCTCTACGCCCTGGAGCAGCTGGCGGAACGCCTGTCGGCCGAGTGGACCCAGGCGGGCCGCACCACCATCACGGTGAAGGCCCTGGACGAAGCGCCGGAGCTGCCGGCGGCCAGCGGCCAGCTGGTGCGGGTGACCGTGCCGAGCCTGCGGCTGGACGCGGTGCTCTCCGCCGTGCTGAAGACCTCCCGCGCGGCCGCCGCCGAGCGCATCCGCTCCGGGGAGGTCTCCGTGGATCACCGCCAGGAGCTGCGGCCGGATCACCCGGTGGGCGAGGGCACGCTGCTCTCCCTGCGGGGCACGGGCCGCGTGCGCATCCGCGAGGTCGGCGAGGCGACGCGCAAGGACCGCCTGCCCCTTGTGGCGGAACTGTTTATCAGGAGCCGGTGACCCCTCACGCGGCTTCATCCCCATATGATATGTAAGTGCAAACAGGATGGATGTATGAAAGGAGCGACCCTCATGTCCGAGAACAAAGCAATCACCATCGACGCCATCACCTCCAAGGAATTCACCATCGGCGCCCGCGGCTACGACCAGATGGAGGTGGACACCTTCCTGGACGAGATCTGCGACGAGATGGAGCGCCGCGAGGCCGTCGAGAAGCAGCTCCGCCAGCAGCTGAAGGAGGCCCAGAACGCCGTGACCCGCGCCGCCCAGGCTCCCGCGCCCAAGGCTGTGGAAGCCGCCGCCCCCGTGGCTGCGAGCGCCGCTTCCTCCTTCCAGGAGATCCTGGAGATGGCCCAGAGGGTGAAGAACGAGACCATCGCCGAGGCCCAGAAGAAGGCCGAGGAGATGCTGGCCAACGCCGAGGACGAGGTGCGCGTCAAGCTGGGCGACCTGACCAAGGAGCGCGACACCCTGACCGCCCAGGTGGACGGCCTGAAGGCCACCCTCACCGATTACCGCAGCCGCTTCGCCGCCCTGCTCAAGGAGCAGCAGGAGGCTATGGATAAGCTGAACGATCTGTAAGGCTCATTTTTCGATATTGTTCAGATAACACGTGTGGCGCGAAGGGGTGGAGGGGGCGATCGCAAAGCCCCCTCCCCGCGCCCGCAGGCGCGGAATCCCTGCAGCAAGAGAATTTCGCCGCCTGCGGGCGGCGACCAGGGCTTTCCGGTCGCCCTGGACCTTCGGGCGCAGGCTTTGAACCCTTGCGGTATGAAGGATGATACATGCCCGGCGGAGAGTCGCTTTCCGCCGGATTTTTCGTAGAAAGCCAAGGAGGTTCCTCCGTGGAAGAGCTCCGCATCTCCGTCCGCACATTGGTGGAGTTCACCCTCCACGGCGCGGACATCACCCCGGGCGGCAGCCTGCGCGATCTGCAGGAGGGCATGCTGGGCCATAAGGCCCGGCAGGCTCTTTTGGGCGACAGCTGGCGGGCCGAGGTGCCGGTGGAGACGGCGGTGCCCGTGGAGGAGGAGCTCACCCTGCGGGTCACCGGGCGGATGGACGCCTTCGCGGAGGGTATGCCCTGCTGCGTGGAGGAGATCAAGCTGTGGCAGGGCCGGGAAGCTCCCGCCGACTTTGACCCCGCCCACAAGGCCCAGGCCGTGTGCTACGGCCATATGCTCTGCGAGCGCGACGGGCTCAATGAGGTGGACATCCGCGTGGTGTACGTCAGCCGCAGCGGGGCGGAGCGGGGTGTCTTCGCCTGGCGGATGACGGCGGAGGAATGCCGTGAGGTCTTCTCCGGGCTGGTGGAGAACTATGTGCGGCGGCTGAAGCTGGTGCGGGCGCACCGGCGGGCGAGGAACGCCTCCCTGCGCGACCTGGCCTTCCCGTTCACGGCCTACAGGCCCGGCCAGCGGGAGATGGCGGTGCAGGTCTACACGGCCATCCACACCGGGCGGAGGCTCTTTGCCAGCATGCCCACCGGCACGGGCAAGACAGCCGCCGTGCTGTTCCCGGCGCTGAAGGCCCTTGGCCAGGAGCTGACGGGCCAGCTTTACTGCCTCACCGCCCGGACGACCCAGCGCGCCTCCGCCCTGGAGACCCTGCGCCTGGCGCGGGAGGGCCATGCGTGCCTGTGGACCCTGACCCTGGACGCCAAGGAGAAGCAGTGCCCCGCGCCGACCCTCTGCCACCCGGAGCACTGCCCCCGGGCGAAGGGCCACTTCCTGCGGGACGGTGAGGCCATCGAGGCCATGCTGCGGACGGAGGACTGGTCGCCGGAGGCCATCCGGGCGATGGCGGACAAGCACCAGCTCTGTCCTTTCGAGTTCAGCCTGTCCCTGGCGGAGATCGCCGACGTCACCGTGTGCGATTACAACTACGCCCTGCACCCGGCTGTGCACATCCGTCGCATCTTCGATCACCCGAAGGACGTGGCCCTGCTAATCGACGAGGCCCACAACCTGCCGGACAGGCTGCGCGACATGCTGGCCGGGCGCGTGGACGGTGGAGCGATCCGCCGCCTGCGCACCGCGGCGGGCAAGCAGCTGGGCAAAAAGCACAGCCTGTACCAGGCGATGACGCGCCTATTGCGGGAGCTGGACGACCTGCCCCTGCCGGAGGGCGAGGCCGACGGCCTGCGTCTGCCGGAGAGCCAGCGGCCCGGGGGGCTTTTGGCGGCCTGTCAGGAGGTGGCGGACGGCTTCCTCGCCGCGAGGCAGGAGCAGCCGGGCTGGCAGGGCGAGGAGCGGCTGACGGACGTCATCGGCGATCTGCTGGCGTTCATCCGCGCCTCGGAGCGAACGGAAGCGCCCTGCGTCTACCTGGCCGAGGGCCGGAAGACCCGGACGGTCACGGCCTATGTGGGGGATGTCTCCGGCTACTTCGCGGAGGCGACCGCGCGGCTCCAGGGCACGGTGTGCTACTCGGCGACCCTGCAGCCCCTGCCCGATATGAAGCGCCTGCTGGGCGGGGACGAGGAGGACGCCTGCTTCGCCATGCCCTCGCCCTTCCCGCGGGAGAACCTGCTGGTGCTGCGCTGCGAGGCGGACACCCGCTACCGCAGCCGGGCCGCGAGCAGCCCGGCGGTGGCGGAGGCCATCGAGGCGATGGTGCGCGCCCGGGAGGGGCGGTACATCGCCTTCTTCCCGAGCTTCGCCTACCTGGAGCTGGTGGCGGAGCAACTGACGGTGCCCTTCCAGAGCCAGGGCCGGAGCATGACCGGGGCAGAGCGGGAGGCCTTTTTAGCGCCCTACCGCGAGGCGAAGGAGCCCTGCCTCTCCCTGTGCGTGCTGGGCGGCCTGTTCGCCGAGGGCATCGACCTGCCGGGCCGCGCGCTGGACGGCGTGGCCGTGGTGGGCGTCGGCCTGCCGCAGGTCAGCCTGCAGACCGAGACGCTGCGCGCGCAGCTGGACGCGGCCTTCGGGGACGGCTTTCTCTACGCCTACCAGATCCCGGGCATGCACAAGGTGACCCAGGCGGTGGGCCGGGTGATCCGCTCCGGGGAGGACCGGGGCGTCGCGCTGCTGATCGACACGCGCTACGCCCAGCAGAGCTACCGCCGCCTGTGCCCGGAGCACTGGATGTGGAAAACGGGCGATATCGGGGAGCAGCTTCGTCTGTTCTGGGAGGCGGACGGAACAGAACAGCCATAGGCGGAGCCTCCGCGGAAAAAAGGAAAACAGTAGATTGACCTGCCAGGAGATGCCATAGATGGCTATATTTTGGACAAAATCGTCAAAAATTTGTTCTACTTTTGTCATTTTCTCATATTGACATCTTGCGAAACTGCCTTTATACTCTAATCAGTGAAAAACTAAACTTCTCAGACCCTGGAAAGGAGGGGAGTTCTTGGAGTCCTATCTGTTCGCAGGTTTGGAGGCAGCACCTGACTCCCTGATCGTAGAAGGTTGGCACAAACCGGGCAGTCTGACCCTGTCCAGCGGCGCGTGGATGCACGCGGCCGGCAGTGCGGTGCTGGATGCGGGCGTACATAGCCTCCACGCGCACGACCAGTATGTCTGGTTCGCGGTGGAGGAGGGTGTCATCAAGCTTCATTGGCAAAAGCAGGAACTGGTGCTCGGCTCGGAGGACACCTGCTTTTTGCCTGCCGGCGATGTGGAAATGTCCATCGAATCGTCGGAGAACTTCCGCTGCCTTTGGATTGCGCTGGAGGGCCCCCTCGCGCCGCTGGTGGTGCGCAAGATGGGCGCTCTTTTGCACATTCCGCTGCGCCAGGCGGCGCTCCCGAGCCAGATGTACCTCGCGCGCCAGATCGTGCAGGTGATGGTCCGCCATTCTGGCACTGGCAACGCGACCTACCAGCTTCAGCACCTGATGTACGGCATGCTCGCCAGCCACTGGGGTCAGCCCGTGGCCATGGATGCCATGCTTTCGCATGAGATCGCCAAGGTGGTGGATACCCTGCGCGCCAGCCAGTACAAGGAGAACTACTCCCTGGCTGAGATGGCCGCGATTTCCCGCATGCCCATGGAGACCTTCCGCAAGCGCTTCGTGAGCGAGGTCGGCATGCCGCCGCTCAGCTACGTGCTCCACTGCAAGATGGAGCGCGCCAAGGAGCTTCTGCGAGAGCAGAACTGCACGGTGCGGCAGGCCGGCATCGAGGTCGGCATGCAGGATCCCTACCACTTCTCCAAGCAGTTCAAGAACATCGTGGGCATCAGTCCGTCCGCCTTCATGAAGTATGCGGCGAACCCGGACGCCACGATCCGCAAGGAGAGGAAAAAGTGAAAAGCGGCCGGTTCGTCCCCCGGGAAGATCCGGCCCTTTGCATTTGCACGAAGAACCCCGGACGGCGCGCCGACGGGGATGTTTTCGCGCTTCCAAAAGCAGGATTCCCCGCCGAGACGGCGAATCAATTAAAGATTAGCACGGAATCGACGAGGTGAGAGCGATGGCGATGCGGCATTGCGCACGGGTGTGCGCCGTGGGCACAGAGGCGGATATGCGCCTGATGTGCCAGGTGATGCTGGATAATATCGATTACTGGGAGGAGCCGGTGGATCGGCCCCCCTATACCCTGAAGGAGCTGCAGGAGCAGCTGCACCACGCGGTGCGCGAGAACGGCCCGGAGACCGACGGCTTCCTCTACGAGATGATCAGCCCGAAGCGCTACGGCTCCGCGGAGACGGGCACCCTGCGCCTGCGGATCGACCAGGACGGCTGCGGGCTGTGGTACGCCTGCTTCGCCTACGAAAGCGTGACCCCCTTCCAGACCCGGGAGTGGATCGACCTGCACAAGCGCTGCAGCCACCCGCTGATGGTGGCCCTGCGCGCCAGCGAGGACCTGGGCGGCGAGAACGGGGAGATCATCTTCACCGCCGGCGGCACGCTGGACAACTGGGACAGCATGCTCGAGAGCTGGATGTGGCTGATGGAGCAGTATGAGTGCGGCTATCCGCCCGAGGAGGCCGTGGCGCGGCTGGACCGCCTGCAGGCCGCCCTGGAGGCCGACGAGTACGACATGTCCGTGGACGAGCTGCTGGGCAGCTGCGAGCGGAACCTGAGCGCCCTGGCCCTGGACGTGCAGGACAGCGAGGCCCTGCGGCAGGGCATCGCCCAGGCTGTGGAGCGGCGCGACTTCTCCCGGCTGATGGAGTACGCCCACGCGGTGGCGGAGGCTGCCCTGTGGGAGACGGAGCACAACGCCAAGTGGCTGGCCTGCATCGGCACCATTCGCGAGGCCTGGCTGGAGCACATGCGCGAAGGAGTCTGATGGCATGGCGGGAAGAAGAGATGTGTCCCCCAAGCGGTGGCAGATCACCTGGCCGGTGGTCATCGGCGCGGCGCTGATGCTGCTGTTCTTTCTGGTGTTCGGCCTCAACCGCAACGCGGCCGTGCGCCGCGAGGTGAACGCCCGCGAGGCGGGCCTGCAGCAGAGCCTCTCCCGCAAGGAGGAGGTGCAGCTGAGCCTGAAGCAGCAGGTAGACGATATCGGCAGCAAGAGCTACATCGAGAGCCACGCGCGCTCGGACTACGCCTACCTCAAGCCGGGCGAGATGCGCTTCGAGGTGGTCAACGCCGAGGTGCTGGACAATTACACCCAGGAAGAGTGGCAGGTCATCACGGACGAGATGGCACTGGATCAGCAGGACGGCTCCGCGAAGCCGTAGCCCGGGCTGGACGGCGGAAGGTAACCTGACGGCAAAATGCTCCAAAGACCCGAAACAGGAGTGGTTCCATGAAGGTGGCTGTCATCGGTATCGGTTCCAATTCGGTGCGTATGCTTGTGGCGGAGGTGGACGGCGCGGCCGGCGTGCGGCTGGCCCGCGAGCGCGAGGGCACGCGGCTGTTCGCCGGCCTGGACGAGAAGACCCGGTGCCTGCACGGCGAGGCGATGGCCAAGACCGTGGCGGCCGTGGCGAAGATGGCGGCCCAGGCCCGCGAAATGGGCGCGGAGGAGATCAGCCTCTTCGCGACCTCGGCCACCCGGGACGCGGGCAACGCGGATGAGCTGGCCCAAAGGCTGCGGGACAAGGCCGGACTGGAGCTGAACGTGTGCAGCGGCGAGGACGAGGCGGCACTCTCCTTCCTCGGTGCGACGGACGGCCAGCGCTGCGGCGTCATCGACATCGGCGGCGGCTCCACCGAGCTGGTGATCGGCCAGGGCGACCGCTTGGAGACGGCCTTCTCCTGCCAGATGGGGGCTGTGCGGCTGTGGCGGCTATTGTCCATCCGGCGGGCGGAGGACATTCCGCCGGTGGTGGAGGCCGCCAAGCAGATCCTGCACGAGAAGCTGGCGGAATCGCCCCACGCGGAGCTGCCCCACAGCTGGATCGGCACGGGCGGCACCTTCACCGCCCTGGGCGCGCTGCTGCGGGGGACGCCCTGGACCGACCGCACCTACATGCACGGCACCCGGCTGCCCTACGCCTGGATTCAGGCGGAGGCCTGCAAGCTGGCGAACATGACCCCGGAGGAGCGCCTGGCCCTGCCGAGCCTGCAGCCCAGCCGCGCGGACATCGTGGTGCACGGCATCAGCATCCTGCTGGCCTGCATGGAGGTGCTGAACCTCAGCGAAATCACCGTGAGCGAGTTCGGCAACCTGGACGGCTACCTCAAGAGGAAGTACGGCTTGACCAGCTTGAAAAATAAAGCAACATGTTAATCGAAGCTCAAATTGAAAGGACCCGAAGGTTTCCAAAGGGCTCTGAGCGCCCGGAAAACAGTCCAGTGGACTGTTTTCAGCGAAGAGCGGGCGGCAGCCCCGGACCGATCGGAAAGCCCTTTGGTCGCCGCCGGCAGGCGGCGAAATTCTATAATAGAGAAAAATTCATATCAATGTGATAACCAATTGATAACAAAATAGAAAGGATGCAGGCAATGGAGCACGCGAATCCGCTGCTGAAGCAGCTCGACACCGACCAAAAATTCATCACCATGGGCGAAATCATGCTTCGCCTCACCCCGCCCAACTACGACAAGATCCGCATGACCAACTCCTTCGAGGCCAGCTACGGCGGCAGCGAGGCGAACATCGCCTTGGCCCTGGCCAGCCTCGGCGTGGACAGCACCTTCTTCACCGTGGTGCCGGACAACTCCCTGGGCAAGAGCGCCATCCGCTCCCTGCGCTCCAGCGACGTGCACTGCACGCCGGTCATCCTGGCGACACCCCAGGAGGTGCCGACCCACCGCCTGGGCACCTACTACCTCGAGACCGGCTTCGGCATCCGCGCCAGCAAGGTCATCTATGACCGCAAGCACTCGGCCATCACCGAGTACGACTTCAGCGGTGTGGATCTGAAGGCCCTGCTGACCGGCTTCGACTGGCTGCACCTGAGCGGCATCACCCCGGCGCTGGCGCCGAACTGCCGCAAGCTGACCATGGACATGCTCAAGGCGGCCAAGGAGCTGGGGCTGACGGTGTCCTTCGACGGCAACTTCCGCTCCACCCTGTGGACATGGGAGGAGGCCCGCGACTTCTGCACCGAGTGCCTGCCCTACGTGGACATCCTGTTGGGCATCGAGCCCTACCACCTCTGGCGGGACGAGAGCAACCACGCCCTGGGCGACGTGAAGGACGGCGTGCCGCTCCAGCCCAGCTACGAGCAGCAGGACGAGATCTTCCAGGCCTTCATCGAGCGCTACCCGAACCTGAAGTGCATCGCCCGCCACGTGCGCTACGCCCACTCCGGCTCGGAGAATTCCCTGAAAGCCTTCATGTGGTACGAGGGACACACCTTCGAGAGCAAGCTGTTCACCTTCACGATCCTCGACCGCGTGGGCGGCGGCGACGCCTTCGCCTCCGGCCTGATCTACGCGATGATCCACGGCTACAAGCCGATGGACATGCTGAACTTTGCGGTGGCCTCCTCCGTGCTCAAGCACACGATCCACGGCGACGCGAACATCACCGACGACGCCCAGGCCATCAAGAATCTGATGAATATGAATTACGATATCAAGCGGTAAACAGCGCGTGCAGCGAAAAAGGCGCTTCCGACGGTGGCATGCACCATGGCGGAAGCGCTTTTTCTTATGGATAGAGTTTATCTCTCCGTATATCCTACCATAAACATCACATTGTAGTCCAGCATTTCTTCATCCATCACCGCGCAGGTGGTCTCGTCCACGTTCTCCCAGCTGAGGTAGGGGTAGATGGCGGGGGCGTCTTCTCCCTCCGCCTCGTCGGCGGTGAGGCGCAGGGCGTAGGGCTGGCCAGGGGTCAGGGTGACGGGGGCTACGGGCACCGCCGTGTAGACGAGATGGCCCTCCTCGCTGACGCGGATGTCCGCGGCGTCCAGATGGCCGGAGGTCAGGACATCGCCGGTGGCGTCGTCCAGCAGCTCCACCGTGAGACCGGCGGCGGGCTGGCCATCGGGCGCGCCGAGCATCAGCAGCACGGCCAGGCAGCCCTCGCGCTCCGCCACGAAGCGCTGCAGGAGGGGCGTGTCGGCGGTCAGAGGCTCGTCCGTGTCCGGGTACTCGTCCTGGATGATGTTGCTCATCAGGTAGGGATAGGCGCGCAGGCGGTACTGGTTCAGCTCGTCGCGGCTATCGTTGCGCGTCCACAGGCCCGCCTCCCAGGGCGTGTAGTTGGCCTGGATGTAGGCGGCGAGGTCGGCGGCGTAGTCGTCCATCGCGTAGTCCCAGCCGTCCAGCACGGTGCCCTCCTCGTAGTAGACGAGGGGCGTGCGGGCGGCCTCGATGGCGGCGATCTCCCGCTGGCCGTAGGCCTCCCACATCCAGGGCGTGCCGCTGGCCACGCCGTAATCCAGACGGCGATTGGCCTCGATGGGCAGCATGTAGTCCGTCACGGCGGTGATGTGCAGGGGCGTGCTCTCGTCGGTCACCTGGTGGATCAGCTCCACCGCGTCGGTGAACTCGGTCTCCGGCTCCAGCTGGGCGCGGAGGCCGGCGATCTCCTGCACCTGGGTGGGCAGGCCGATGGCGGAGGGCAGGATGAGCAGCACGGCCACGAGGCAGCACAGGGCGCGGACGGGCAGGGTCTTGCCGCCGCGGACAGCCCGCCCCAGCAGCGCGCCGATGACGACGGCCTGGCTCAGGGTGCCCACGCAGATGAAGGCGAGGCCGTGGTAGTGGTTGAAGCCGCGGATGCCGGCCAGGATACAGGCCGTGAGCCAGGCCAGGCCCAGGGCGGGACGGCGGTGGAGGATCAACGAGGCGCTGACCAGCAGAATGCTGAAGGCCTCCAACAGGAAGTAGCCGGAGACGAGGGCCGTGTCGCTGCCGGAGAAGACGTCGCGCAGGCTGAAGATCATCGTCTTCGCAAATTCGGCGAAGCAGCCCGTGAACGCGCCCAAGGCGCTGGTGCCGAAGCCGCCGATGTAGTTCGCGTAGACCGTGCGGTTGACCGTGTAGGCGCCCTCGATGAAGCTCGCGAGATTGCCGCTGAGGGTGTACCAGAGCAGCAGCGCGGCAAAGGGCGCGAGGCAGATGAGGGTGAGGCGCAGATCCTCCCGCAGGGCTTCGCGGCCGGAGGCGGGATTCCTGCGGAAGACGGCGGTGGGGCCGTCCGCGCCGGGGGCGGTATCCGTCTCGCCGAGCTTCGCGTAGAGCAGCTGGTCGAGGCCCACGCCAAGGGCGATCATCAGCAGGCTGTAGGCCGAGACGAAGGCCGTGCCAAAGGACAGCAGGATGCCCAGGGCGATCCACAGGGCGGCGGCCAGGGTGACGCGCCGGCTTGTCCGGTAGCGCAGCAGCTCCAGCAGCACGATGGCGAGACCCATGCCCTGCCAGTGGTCGGAGATCATGGTGGCGCCGTTGAGGTAGGCCGGCAGCTGGGCGAGGTACATCACCGGCAGCAGCAGGAGGGTGAACCGGCTGAGGCTGCGGCGGTGGCGCACATAGAGCCCGGCCCACAGAAGGGCCAGCAGGATGTAGAACCCGAAGCGGAACTGGTACACCGTCACCGGGTGGAACAGGGCCACAAGTGCCGCCATGTAGTAGCTCACGGGCATGTGCTGGGAGAGGAAGACCTTGTAGACGTCGCCGCCCCGGGCGACCGTGTCGCCGCCGAGGAAGACGTCCATCTCGTCGATGAACTTGCCGGTGGTGATCAGCGTGGAATAGAGGAACAGGCACAGGGCAAACACCAGCAGGAAAGCCAGGGAAGCGCGCCAGGCGGGCTCACGGCGCAGGCTGCGGTCAGTCATCGGAAGAACCTCCCTCCGGTTCGTCAAAGTTCAGCCGCTCCTCCTCGACCACGAGGGGGCGGTGCATCGTGCGCATGTTGATGGCGGAGATGTACTCGCCCAGTATGCCGATGAAGCACAGCAGGATGGAGCCCATCAGCGAGGTGATGATGACGCTGGGCGCCTGACCGGCCACGAAGCGGTCCCAGTAGATCAGCTTCATCACCAGGTAGACGAGGCCGATCAGCAGGCTGATGATCGCGAAGATGGCTCCCGCGAACACGGCGATGCGCATGCCGACCTTGGTGTAGCTGGTGACGGAGAGCATGGCCGCGTCGTAGAGGGTGTACCAGTTGTTGTGGGTCTTGCCCGCGCGGCGCAGGGGCTGCTCGTAGGGGATTTCCTTGCGCCTGCCGCCCAGCTCCGCCACGATGCCGCGCAGGAAGGGCGTCGGGTCGTTCAGTGAGCGCAGCACGTCCAGGAAGGAGCGGTCGTACAGGCCGAAGCCCGTGAAGTGCTCGATCTGATCCACGGCGGAGAATTTCTTGATCAGCTTATAGTAGATGGTGCGCAGGCCGTACATCAGCCGGCTCTCCTTGGAGGAGGTCTTCACGCCGCACACGATCTGGTAGCCCTCCTCCCAGTACCGCAGGAATTCCGGGATCATCTCCACTGGGTCCTGGAAGTCGGCGCAGATGGAGATGGCGCAGTCGCCGCGGCACTGCAGCAGGGCATAGTAGGGGCTGTTGAACTGGCCGAAATTCTTCACGTTGAAGATGGCCTTCACGCGCTTCTCGCCCGCGCAGATGCGGCGGATGATCTCCCGCGTGCCGTCGGTGGAGCAGTTGTCGATGAGCAGCACCTCGAAGGCGTACTGGGGCAGCTCCTCCATCTGGCGGATGATGGCGGCGATGATGGCCTCGACATTCTCGGCCTCGTTGTAGCAGGGCACCATGACGCTGACCAGCTTCCTGCCCTGGGGGTTTTTCTTCTCTATGGGTTTCATGGAGCATCTCCTTGTAAGCGAATCCGCGGCCCAAAAGGCGGCTTCCCGCATTGTACCATATTCCGCACCAGCGCACAAGAAAGAGGAAGGGGTTTTCCAACTTACTGACTGCCTGCTCAAAAGCAGGCGGGGGCGAAGGGGTGCAGGGGGCGATCGCAAAGCCCCCTGCTCGCCGCCCGCAGGCGGCGAAATCCCTGCGCTCGCGAAGGGCAACCCCTCAGTCATCGCTGTCGCGATGCCAGCTCCCCTCATAGGGGAGCCAAGTTTAAGAGTATGGCGGCGCGAAGGTTTCCAAAGGGCGATCGCAAAGCCCTTTGGTCACCGCCCGCAGGCGGCGAAATCTCCCTGCAACCGATAGGATCGCATCACCGATGCACGTCAATCTTCGGCAGCACCGCATCCACATCGACAAACCCAATCCTCTCATCCATCCTGTCTAAATACACCGGCACCGTGTCCGCCTGCAGCAGTCCTTCCACATTGACAAACAGATACCTGCTGTAGTACACATGCACCGTCCCGGTCGCGGGATCGGTGTAATGGCACTCCACCACAAAGGGATGGGAGCCGTTCACGGTCACTTCGCGCTGGCTGTGCACCCCGGCAATCTGCGCCATCACGGCATACCCGCCCTCGTAGGCGCGGCGAAGGCGTGCCCGGCGGCGCAGCTCTGCC
Source organism: uncultured Eubacteriales bacterium (assembly GCA_902790495.1). Taxonomy (GTDB): domain Bacteria; phylum Bacillota; class Clostridia; order Christensenellales; family Aristaeellaceae; genus RUG11272. Next base: position 2,833 of record CADASK010000046.1, on the reverse strand, counting down.
AGCAGCAGGCACAGGCCGGCGACGAGAAACGCCGCGCCGAGGCCGCCGAAGACGTACAGGAAAATCTGCGGGTCTTCGGGATCCTCGCCGACGCGGAAGTGCCAGAAGAGCAGACCGAGGGTCAGGAAGAGGAGACCCATCGGGGTGAAGACAAGAGCAAGGATGCCCTTGACGGTCCAGCCGTATTTTTTGCGCTCCTGCATGGTGTGCCTCCTGATGAATGCTTTGTTACTGCAGGGGTTCCGCGCCTGTGGGCGCACCCTGTTCTCAGCTCTGCAGCTGTGCCTTCAGCCAGTCGCGGATGATGGTCTTCATCTGCTCGGGATGGCGGTCGAAGTGGTGGGTCTCGCCGGGGATCAGGGCATAGTGGCAGTGCTGATAGCGTTTGGCGGCGGCGCGGGAATCTACTTCGGCCACGAGGTCGTCCTGATCGCCCTGGAGCAGCAGCACAGGCCCCGAGAAGCGGTCGATGGCGTCCTCCGCGCGGATGGTCTGGGCGACACGGACGTAGCTGCCCGACAGCGTCAGGCCCTTGATGACGTCGATCTCGTCCGGGATGCGCAGCGGGTCGAAACTGCGGCCCAGCATGCTGCCCTCCCGGGCGCACTGCGGAATCATGAAGGCGGGCGCGCGCAGGATCAGGCCGCTGACCCGGTCGGGCATCATGCCGCCCACCAGCGCCGCCGTCAGTCCGCCCTGGGAATGGCCGGAGAGATAGAGCGCCGTGACGAAATCCTGCGACCGCGCCCAGTCGATAACAGCCAGCGTGTTGGAGATCCACTTGTACAGGGTGTGGTTCCGGAATTCGCCGCCGCTCTCGCCGTGGCCGTAGAGGTCAAAGCGCAGGGTGGCGCAGCCCGCCTCCCGCATGGCCGCGCAGGCCGCGAGGGTGTGGGGCTTGTCCTTGGTGCTGGTGAAGCCGTGCAGGACGATCACCAGGGGACAGGGGCCGCTGTGTGGGCGCTCCAGCACGGCGCGCAGCGGGATGCCGTCGTCCATAATCGTCAGCTGCAGGAGCCCGCCGCCGGGTAGCTGGGTTTCGCGTTCGGTACAGGTCATGGGTCCACCTCCGGGTGAGTGCGTTGGATTGCAAGGTGATTCTACCACAGCGGCGGGCGGAAATTCAATCCTTCCTGATCTTTTCGGGGACAGAACGGGCCTCCGGGCCGAAGATTTCTGCTCCGACCGCGCTGAAAATTCGTGATCCAATCATCTTGACAAAGCAAAGGTACATTTGTATAATGGCCATAAAGAAACCACAAACTGCAAAGGAGGCCCTTTTCCATGAAAAAGATCCTTTCTGTGATCCTCGCTGCCATGCTGGTGCTCTCTCTGGCCGCAGCGGCCCACGCCGAAACCCCCTCCGGCAAGGTCATGCTCTACTCCTCCATGCAGGAGGCGCAGTTGCAGGCCATCGAGCAGGCCTTCGAGGCCAAGTATCCGACCGTTGACATGGAATACTACTATGCCGGCGGCGGCAAGCTGGTCACCAAGATGACCACCGAAGCCCAGGACGGCGGCCAGATCGCCAGCGACCTGGTGTGGCTGGGCGACCCCTCCGACTACGAGGTGTTCAAGGCCCAGGGCTGGCTGGAGCCCTACATCTCCCCTGAGACCGAGCACATCGCCCCCGAGTACATGGACCCCGAGGGCTACTACACCGCGGGCCGTCTGGTGACCATGGGCATCGCCTGGTTCATCGGCGTGGACGAGGCGGACGCTCCCAAGACCTGGAATGATCTGCTCGATCCCAAGTGGAAGGGCCAGATCATCATGACCGACCCCGCTCAGGCCTCCACCACCAAGTACTGGATGGGCGCCATGATGCAGTCCGAGAAGTACGGCCCCGCCTTCTTCGAGAAGCTGCGTGACAACGGCGTGGAGATGGAGAGCGGCACCACCGCGACCCACAACCGCGTGGCCGACGCCTCCTACCAGGTCGGCATCTGCCTGGACTACGTCTCCGCCAACCTGATCGCCGAGGGCTCCCCGATGGCCTTCCACTACACCACCGAGGACGTCATCACCATGACCAGCCCCATCGCCATGCTCAAGGGCTGCGCCAACCCCGACAACGCCAAGCTGCTGATGGACTTCATCCTCTCCAAGGAAGGACAGGAAGTGCTGGTTGCCAACAACCTGGTTTCCGTCCGCGACGACGTGGAGATGCAGGTTGACACTTCGGCCATCGCCGCCATCAACATGCCGGTGGATTACACTGAGCTGGGCGAAAACCTGCAGGGCTATCTGGATCAGTTCAACGAAATCTTCGGCAAGTAATTCCGACTTTTCCCAGCGGGGCATGCGCGTTCGCCAGACGGGCGCGCGTCCCCGCTTTTTTCACTGATATCCAAAGGAGAGAGACAGATGGCAAACGTCAGGTTTGAGGACATCACGTTCCGATATGGAACCAACACCGTGCTTGAGCACTTCTCTCTGGACGTCGAAAGCGGGAAAATCGTCTGTCTGGTCGGCCCGTCGGGCTGCGGAAAGACAACGCTGGTACGCGCGCTGCTGGGACTGATCAAGCCGGAAACCGGTTCCATCACCGTGGGCGACCGGTGCCTGTTCGACGCGAAGAAACGCATCAACGTGGCGGCGGAGAAGCGCAATATCGGCATCGTGTTCCAGGACTATGCGGTATGGCCGCACATGACCGTACTGGAAAACGTATGCTATCCGCTGAAGAAGCAGCGGGTGCCGAAGGACGAAATCCAGAAGCGGGCGATGCGGGCGCTGGAGCAGGTGCACATGACCGAATACGCCCGGCATCTGCCGAATCAGCTGAGCGGCGGCCAGCAGCAGCGCGTAGCCATTGCCCGCGCCATCGTGG
>CADASK010000045.1 GCA_902790495.1 uncultured Eubacteriales bacterium | reverse complement strand
TTGCAGATACATTCTACAACAAAATGGAGCTTTCTTCCACCTCCTCAGTGGTCGAAAGCTCCGTTTTTTGTGCTGGGGGTTGTGCAACAGCCCCTTTTTTAGTTTCATGGAATGATTCTTTACAAAAACAGCTTCCTCGCTGTGTCCGCGATGATCTCCGCCGTGCCCTCCACGCCAAACCGCGTGGCGTCCAGCAGTATATCGCCCATCTCCAGGGGCGATTTCAGGTCCGGTATGTACTTGCGGTGGTAGTAGGTGCGGGCCAGATCCATCTCGCGGATTTGCTTGCGGGCGGTCTTCTCGTCCATGTCCAGGTAGGTCATGCAGTTCTTCACGCGATCCTCCAGGGAGGAGAAGAGGTAGACGCTCAGCTTCCGCGGATGGCCGCGCAGCACGTAATCCCCGCAGCGGCCGACGATGATGCAGGAGGAGCGCGAGGCCGCGTCGCGGATCACGTTGCTCTCGATGTCGAAGATCTCGTCGCTGATGCTGTAGGAGGCCAGGTTCATGGCGAACTCGCGGTGCCGCGCCGGGAAGAGGGAGGGGCGCTCGCGCTCCTCCAGGTCGCTGATGGCGTGGAGACTCTGGCCCATGCGCTTGGCGGCTTCCTCCACGATGTCGCGGTCCCAGAAGTCGATGCCGAGGGTGCGGGCGAGGGTCTGGGCTACCGGGCGGCCCAGGGCGCCGTACTGGCGGGAGAGGGTGATGACATAGTTTTCCATCGGCATACCTCCTGGTGGGGATTCCGCGCCTGCTGGCGCGGGTCAGGGGCTTTGCGGTCGGTCCGGGGCTGCCGCCCGTTCTCCGCTGAAAACTCCATAACATGGAGTTTTCCGGGCGCTCCGAACCCCCTCCACCCTTCGCTCGCACACACTTGATCTGGGTTTTGCGGGTGCATCAGGTTGTCTGCGGCCGCACGGGCGCACGCTTCATGCGCTTCTGCATGGCGCGGACGGCGCAGGAGAGAGCGAAGTTGATGATGAAATAGATCACCGCGGCGAGGCCGAAGAGCACAAACACGTCGCTGACGTGAATCGTGCCGGTGCCGTTGTACCGCCCGGCGGCGCTCATGATGGTCTTCGTGCGCGCCATCAGCTCAATCACGGCCACGTTGGCCAGGTAGGACGAGTCCTTGATGGTGGTGATGACCTGGCTGAGCAGGGTCGGGATCACGTTGCGGAAGGCCTGGGGCAGCACGATGTAGAGCATGACCTGCACCATGTTGAAGCCCTGGGAATGGCCGGCCTCAAACTGGCCCTCGGCCACGGAGTTCAGGCCGCCGCGGATGATCTCGGCGATGACCGACGAGGTGAACAGCGTCAGCGCCACCGCGGCCTTGAACAGCAGCTTCACATCCGCCGCGCTGTTGAGGCCGAACATCTTCCTGTTCAGGAAGCCCGGCACCGGGCAGAACACCAGGCAGATGAAGATCCACAGCAGCAGGGGGGTATTGCGGAATAATTCGATGTAGATGATGGAAATCCTGCGGAAGACCCGGGCCACAGGGTGCCGCGTGCCGTAGTTGCGCAGCAGGGCCAGCACAGACCCCAGCACGATGCCCAGCAGCACGGCGATCAGCGAGATGATGAGGGTGAAGACCACGCCGCGCAGCAGGTATTGCACCACGGCCGGCTGACGGATCATGGCGAGACTGGCCTGGAGATTACTCATGGCTTCTGCCCCCTTCTTATCACCCTGCGCGGGATGGGCCCGCTGGATACGGCGGCCACCGTGCGGCGGTCACGCACCTTCAGGCGCTCCTCCCAGCGTCCCGCGAGGCGCGAGAGCGGGAAGCACACGCAGAAGAACATCAGGCCGCACACGATGTAGGCCGGGCCGTAGGCGCCGCCGGTGGAAGCGCCGGTCACGAAGCTGTAGGTCTGGGAGATCAGGTCCGCGCCGCCGATGATGTACAGGCAGGAGGTGTTCTTGATGAGGTTAACCACCTGGTTGACCATCGGGGGCAGGATCACCTTGATGGACTGGGGGAGGATGATGTAGCCCATCTGCTGGATGTAGGAGAAGCCCTGGGACTGGGCGGCCTCAAACTGTCCCTTCGGGATGGCCTCGATGCCGGCGCGGATGACCTCCGCCATGTAGGCCCCGTGGTAGATGCCCAGGGCCAGGATGCCCGCGGCGGTGATGCCGATGGAGCGCTTGGCGTAGACCAGGGCGTAGTACATGAAGCACAGCTGCAGCACGATGGGCGTGTTCTGGATGACCTCGACGTAGATCCGGGCGACCAGGCGCAGGGCCTTGATCTTGCCCGTGGAGAGCAGGCCGAAGAGCAGCCCCAGCGCGAAGGCGAGCAGGATGGCCAAAAGCGCCGTGGAGATGGTGGTCCACAGGCCCAGGAGGAAGGTATCCCGGAAGGCCCAGACTCTGGCCCAGGCGTCCGGTGTAAAGGCGCTCAGCATCGTGGTTCACCTCGCGGCCCTCTCAGTCAGCCTTCGGCTGACTGAGAGGATGATCCTAAAAATCAGTGATATAGTGAGGAGGCGGGCGAAGGTTTCCAAAGGGTTCGGAGCACCCGGAAAACTCCATGTTATGGAGTTTTCAGCGGAGAACGGGCGGCAGCCCCGGACCGATCGCAAAGCCCTTTGCCCGCGCCCGCAGGCGCGGAATCCTTTGCTGCCGGAAAACTCTGGCATGTTTGAAAAAGGGGAGGCAGACATGGAAGCCTGTCTCCCTTTTGTGATTGCATGGAATCTGCCTGATACTATTCTCGGCTAAAACCTGCTTCATCTTTCAAAAAGGGATTTCGGCCTGCGGGCCGACCCGGGGGCTTTGCGATCGCCCCCGGGACCCCTTCGCAGCATGCGTTTTGATTTGGCAGTTCTTTAGGAGAGAAGGATGAGAAAGTTTACTTCAGGTTATTTGCCACCTGCAGGGCATCGATGGTGCCGTCAGCCAGCCAGGTGCTGATGTAGCCTTCCACCCACGCGGAGAGGTCGGAGCCCTTCTTGGTGCACACGCCGTAATCCTGCGGGGCGAACTTCGCGTCCACATAGGCGCGGCTGTCGCTCATGTAGAAGGCCAGGGTGGACATATCCATGGCGAAGGCGTCCACCTCGCCGCCGGACAGGGCGGTGGAGATGGAGGGATAGTCGGGATACTGACGGAAGCTCACGCCGTTTGTCCAGGTGGCGGCGTCGAACAGGCTGCGGTCATAGTCGGGGGCGGAGATCAGGCCCTCGGCGATCATGGCCTCGGTCAGGGCGCGGGCGGTGGTGGAGCCGGAGGACACGCCCACGGTCTTGCCCACCAGGTCGGCCAGGGTGCCGATGCCGGAGGTCTTCTCCACCAGCAGGCTCACATAGTCGGTGTAGTAGGCGGAGGAGAAGTCCCACTGCTCCTTGCGCTCCTCGGTGATGGTGAAGGTGGCCAGCACCATGTCCAGGTCACCGGAGTCGATCAGCTGGCCGCGGGTGGCGGCGGTCACGGGGGTGAACTCCACGTCCACGCCCAGCACCTCGGCGAGCTTGCGCGCGATGTCGACCTCCAGGCCGCTGTACTCACCGGTCAGGGTGTCCTGCAGGCCGAAGCCGATGACGTCCACCTTGCTGCCCACGCGCAGCACGCCGCGGTCCTTGATGGCCTGAACGCCGGCGGGCAGGTCATCGGCCAGCGCCACGGCGGAGAGGAGCAGGCAAAGGGCCAGCATGAGGCTAACAACGATCTTCTTCATAGTGGGATCCTCCTTTAATGATAGATTTCTGAATATGTCAACCCGCGAAGGATTGAGAACGTATCCGTATAGGATGGACGCCGTAATAGACTGCGGTCGAAGAGTGCAGAGGCGATCGGAAAGCCTCTGCCCGCGCCCGCAGGCGCGGCCCTCTCCGTCAGCGCAAAGCGCTGACACCTTAGGCCTCTGCCGCTTACGACTCGCTGAAAACAGTCCGCTGGACTGTTTTCCAGGCGCTCGTCGTCCCAGAGGGAGAGGCAAGGGAACAGGAAGTGTGCGGCTTAATTCCGCAAAATCTTCCCCAGGAACTGCTGCACCCGCTCATTCTCCGGATGGGTGAAGAAATGCTCCGGCGTCCCTTCCTCAATGATCTGCCCGCCGTCCATGAAGACCACGCGGTCGGCCACCTGCCGGGCGAAGCCCATCTCGTGGGTGACCACCACCATGGTGATCTTCTCGCCGGCCAGGCGGATCATCACGTCCAGCACCTCCTGGATCGTCTCGGGGTCCAGGGCGGAGGTGGGCTCGTCGAAGAGGATGATCTTCGTCTCGGCGCACAGGGCGCGGGCGATGGCGATGCGCTGCTGCTGGCCGCCGGAGAGGGTGGTCGGGTAGACGTGGGCCTTGTCCCGCAGCCCCACCACGTCGAGGTAGTGGTAGGCCAGCTCCTCGGCCTGGGCTTTGGACTTGCCGTGCAGCTTGGTGGGGGCCAGGGTCAGGTTGCGCAGCACCGTCATGTGCGGGTAGAGGTTGAAGGACTGAAAGACCATGGAGAGATTCTCGCGCACGACCTTCGTCTTGTTGCGCGCCGTCAGCTCGGTGCCGTTGATGAACACCTTGCCGCTGGTGGGCTCCTCCAGGAAATTCATGCAGCGCACGGTGGTGGATTTGCCGGAACCCGAGGGGCCGATGATGACGAGCTTCTCGCCCTCCGCCACCGTGAGGCTCACGTCCTTGAGCACGTGCAGCTCACCGAAGAATTTGTTGACATGCTCCAGGCGGATCATCGCTTCACCCTCTTTCCGCGGGACGCTGCCTTTTTGGGAAGGCGCGCCCTTGCTTGCTGTGAGGGCATTGTAAGCGACAGGGGCCTGCCTTGTCAATAGCGTTTTCCCAAAAAACAAATAATATACAATACGAACTTGCAGATTAGATGTGCAGACTTGCAAGATATGGCTCCAATATGCAGGAAACTGACTTCGATCATGCAAATCGGCGTTCTGCATTGCCAAGCGGCCGCCGATCCGCTATAATAGACGAGCCGTGCGCCGTCGAGCGCGGGCAAAGGAGCAATGAGGATGACCGCAGAAAACCGCCCGATTCTCTTTTTCGACTGGGACGGCACCATCGCCGATTCCATGCCGCTGTGCTTCGCCGAGGTGCGCGCGGCGATCCGGCAGATGGGCCTGCCCATGCCGCCGGACGAGCTGATCGTGGCCTGCAACGGGCCGACCCAGGAGGAGTCTGTGGATGTGCTGCACATCCCCCATGAGCGGGCGGAGGAATACCTGAAGGCCCGCCGAGAGGCCGAGATGGCGCTGATCCCCTCCACCATCAAGCTGTTCCCGGGCATCCGGGAGGTGCTGGACCGCCTGCGGCAGGCGGCGGATCTGATGATTGTCTCCAACGGCTACCAGGAGTACGTGGCCTATTCCGCCGAATGCACCGGGCTGGGCGGCTACTTCAAGCGCATCGAGGCCGCCAAGCACGGCCGCACCAAGGCGCAGGCCATCGGGGAGCTGATCGCGGAATACCGCCCGCGGAAGGCCGCCATGGCCGGCGACCGCCTGGGGGACATCGAGTCCGGCCTGGCCAACGCCCTGCCGACCGCCGCCGCCTGCTACGGCTACGGCTTCCCGGAGGAGTGGCAGAAGGCCACCGCCCAGGTGAAGACGGTGGAGGAGCTGGGGGATGTGCTGATGGGCTGGATCGCGTGAGGCAATACAAAAAGGTGTGCCCTCCGGAAGGAAGACACACCTTTTTGTATGGCTGGAAATCACTTGATCGATCCGTCCACCATGCCCTGCACGATGTACTTCTGGGCGAAGAGGTAGAGGATGATGATGGGCAGCATGGCCAGCAGAGTCGAGGACATGATCAGATGCCATTGCTTGACGTAGGCGCCGTTGAAGCCCTGCACGGCCAGCGGAATGGTGCGGATGTCGCCGCTGGATCCCAGCACCAGCAGGGGCAGCAGGTAGTCGTTCCAGATCCAGAGGCCGTTGAGCACCAGCACGGTGACGAACACGGGCTGGAGCAGCGGCAGCACGATGCGGAAGAAGGTGCCCGCGCGGGAGCAGCCGTCGATGTCCGCGGCCTCCTCCAGCTCCAGCGGCACGCCCTTGATGAAGCCGTGGAAGATGAAGATCGACATGGCCTCGCCGAAGCCCAGGTAGGCGAAGATGATGCCCTGGTAGCTGCGGAGCATGGGGATGCCGATGAAGTCGCCCACCGTGCGGAACCAGGTCAGCAGGGGGAACATGACGACCTGGAAGGGAATGACCATGGCCGCGACATAGCTCATGAAGATGATGGTGGACCACTTGGTCTTGTTGCGCACCAGCACCCAGGCTGCCATGGACGAGAAGATGGAGATGATCGCCAGGCTCAGCACGGTGATGATGACGCTGTCACGCAGGGCGGTCAGGAAGTTGAAGGTGGGGTTGTTCCAGATATCGGTGATGTTGGTCCAGAACTGGCCAAGCCCGGAGGGCAGTCCAACCGGCTGGTTGATGATGTCCTGATTGGTGCGCATGGAGTTGAACACCACGATGATGAAGGGCATCATGAACAGCACGAACAGGAGGAAGGTGACGAATTCCAGCGCGAGCTGGCGGCCTTTGTGGGGCTTCTGGCCCGCCATGCGCTCAATGGGAGCGGCAGCCTGCTTTGCCATTACGCCTCAACCTCCTTGCTCTTGTTGTAGCTCACCTGGATGATGGAGAAGATCGTCAGCACGACGAAGAAGATCACGGCCTTCGCCTGGCCCTGGGCCATGTTGTTGTACTTGAAGGCGGTCTGATAGATGTTCAGCGCCAGCAGCTCGGAGGCCTGCACAGGCTTGCCCATGAACATGGCGACCGGGCCGCCGTTGGTCAGGGCTACGTTGACATCGTACATCTTGAAGGAGTTGGTCAGGGTCAGGAAGAGAGAGATGGTGAAGGCGTTGGCCATCAGCGGGATCTGGATGCGGGTGACTCGCGTCCAGTAGGTCGCGCCGTCCACCTCGGCCGCCTCCAGCACGGATTTGGAAATGCCCTGGATGGAGGCGACATAGATCAGCATGATGTAGCCGGCGTACTGCCAGGTATTCACGATGACCATGGTCAGCATGACGGTGTCCTTGTTGGCGATCAGACTCTTGCTGATGGCGTCCCAGCCCAGCGCCTTGCCCAGGGAGGGCAGGATGTTGGAGAAGATAAACTGCCACACCAGGCCCAGCACGATGCCGCCGATCAGGTTCGGGATGAAAAAGCCCGCGCGGTACACATTGCGCCCGCGGATCTCACTGGTCACCAGCAGAGAGATGACAAAGGCCACCACGTTGACCGTGATGATGTTGAGCACGGTGAACAGCAGGGTGACCAGGAAGGAGTGCAGGAAGCCGGGCTCGGAGAAGATGGCCTTGTAGTTGGTGAGACCCACAATCTGCGAATACGCGCCTGTGCCCTGCCAGTCTGTAAAGGAGTAGAAGATGCCCAGGATAAAGGGGATGATGATGACCATCACGAAGGCAAACAGCGTGGGGAAGAGGAACAGAAACTCGGTCAGCTTGCGCTTGTGTTTGCTGCTCAAGGAAATCCCTCCCATGATTTAATGAAAAAAAGGGGGAAATGGCTCCAGAGTGGAACCCCAACAGCCATTTCCCCGATTGATGGATCCGATGTGAAGCTTACTGGGCGGCTCTGGTAGCGATCGCGTCGATCATCAGAGCTTCAAAGGTATCCACGTCCACGGCGCCGCTGGCCAGCAGCTCGTAGATCGGGCCCAGGGTGCCCATGCCGAAGCCGTCCCACAGCTTGTACTGCTGCCAGCTGTAGGTCTTGCCCGCGGCAGCCCATTCCACCACAGACTTGGTCAGGGGCGTGGAGGCCTCGCCGACGATGTTGCTGAAGGCGGGGATCATGCCGGCTTCCTTCACCATGTAGTTTGCGCCTTCCTCGGTGCCGCACAGGGCGTTGAGGTAAGCGATGGCTTCGTCCTTGTTGCCCTTCTCGTTGACCACGTACCAGGAAGCGGCGTCAGCCAGGATGCCGTCCGTATCGGTGTCCAGGAAGGCGTGGGGCGCATAGGCGATCTCAAACTGGGGATTCATGCCCACCAGGGTGGGATCCATCCAGTTGCCCTGATGATAGAAGGCAGCCTTGCCGTTGACGAAGGCAGCCAGCTGGCTGTCCTGCGTGCCGGTCAGCAGCATGTCGGGATCGCTGTACTTGAACAGCAGGGCGACGTACTGGCAGTACTGATGGAAGCGGTCCGCATCCACCTCACCGGCCAGAACCTTGTCGATGATGGTGTTGTCGCCGCGCTCCAGGCCGCCGGCGAGGTACACGTTGAAGTTGTGCAGACCGGTGACCCAGGTCATGTTGGTGGTGGTGCCGGCGACCATGGCGACGACCATGTCCAGGCCCAGCTCAGCCTTCATGGAGTCAAGCTTCTCAAAGGCGGCCTGCAGGGCGGGACGGTTGGTCAGCGTTGCGGGATCGATGCCGGCCTTGTCCAGGATGTCCTTGTTGTAGGCCAGACCGTAGCCTTCCTGCGCCACGGGGAAGCCCAGGGTTTTGCCGTCCACCACGAAGGGGGCGGTGCAGGTCTTGGTCCACTCGGCGCCGGTCTGATCGGCAATGCGATCCTTCCAGAGCTCGTAGCCGCTCAGACCCTCGATCACGAAGATGTCAGGTTCACGGCCGGACTGCATTTCGGCCTTCAGCACGGTGTTGTAGTCGGAGGAACCGCCGCCGGTGATGACCTTCACCGGTACGCCGGTCTTCTCGGTGTACAGCTTGGCATAGGCTTCCATCTGGGTGGTGATTTCGACCTTGTTCTGGCAGATCACGAGGTCAGCCAGCGCGCTGGTGGCGGCTAGAACCATGGCCAGAGCCAGCACAAGAGAAAGGATCTTCTTCATAGATGAGTGCCTCCCATGTTTTTTTCCACACCTCTGTGTGGTTGGATTAGTTCTATTATAGGCCATGCTATCCATCCTGTCAACCAGAGTGGCGGATTTTTACAACATAAAATGGCAATATATACCAATCATGCATCTGAGCTGTCTGCTTGAAATCTGCTCGCGACCGGCGTATAATGATGATACGGAAAGGGAGTGTCAGGAGATGCCGGCGTTGAGCATGTTCTATGGGATTATTGTGCGCATGCAGAGCGAGAAGGGCGGCAAGCATCACAAGCCCCATATCCACGCCCTGTATGGCGATGAAGAAATTGTAATCGCCCTGGACGGAGAAATCCTGGAAGGGCATTTCCCGAACCGGTAGCTGAAAATGCTGGAGGGCTGGATGGCCATCCATGAAGACGAGCTGCAAGCCAACTGGAGAATGCTCTCCGAAGGTGAAGGGTATTTCAAGATCGATCCGCTGAAGTGAGGTGTCCTGTATGCTGCGTCCAACCGCGAAGGAAGTGTACCCGCAGTCCGGCCATAGGCTCCGCATTGTCTTCGACAACGGGGAGGTCAGGGTTTTTGACGTCACGCCCTATATCCGGGGCGAGTGGTACGGGCGCCTGTCCGACGAGAGCTACTTCCGGGCGGTGAAGCCGGACGGCTTTACCGTGGTATGGCCGGAAGGGCAGGACATCTGCCCGGATGAGCTGTATACGTGCAGCGTGGCTGCGTCTCAGGCATCCTGAGCAGAACAGAGAAAAGACCGTGGACAGCGATGATCCACGGTCTTTTTGCAGGCTGTATTCAGCTGTTCTCCTCGATGATCCGCAGCTCCTCCGCGGTGAAGGCGGTGTTCTGCACACAGCCGAGGTTCTCCAGGATCTGGGCGGGACGGGACGCGCCGATCAGCACGGAGGTGACCACCTCGTCCTTGAGCACCCAGGAGAGGGCCATCTGGGCGAGGGTCTGGCCGCGCTGCTGGGCCAGGCTGTTCAGGGCGGCGATCTTCTGCAGCTTCTCCTCGGTCAGGGCGCTCTCCTTCAGGAAGCGGCCGTCGGTGCGGATGCGGCTGTCCTCGGGGATGCCGTGGAGGTATTTGTCCGTCAGCAGGCCCTGGGCCAGGGGCGAGAAGGTGATGATGCCCTTGCCGGTCTCCGCCGCGGCCTGCTTGAGGCCGTTGCGCTCGATGGTGCGGTCGAAGATGGAGTAGCGGTTCTGGTTGATGACGAAGGGCACGTGCAGCTCCGTGAGGATGGCGCAGGCCTCGCGCATCCGCTCGCCGTCGTAGTTGGAGAGGCCGACGTAGAGCGCCTTGCCCGAGAGCACGATGTCCCGCAGGGCCAGCATGGTCTCCTCCAGGGGGGTGTCCGGGTCGGGACGGTGGTGGTAGAAGATGTCCACGTAGTCCAGGCCCATGCGCTTCAGGCTCTGGTTGAGGCTGGCGATGAGGTACTTGCGGCTGCCCCACTCGCCGTAGGGGCCTTCCCACATGTAGTAGCCGGCCTTGGTGGAGATGATCAGCTCGTCGCGGTAGGGCAGAAGGTCCTCCCGGAGGATGCGGCCGAAGCTGGTTTCCGCGCTGCCCGCCTCCGGGCCGTAGTTGTTGGCCAGGTCGAAATGGGTGATGCCCGCGTCGAAGGCCGTGCGGCACATATCCCGCATGGTGTCGAAGCAGCCGGTGGAGCCGAAGTTGTGCCAGAGGCCGAGGGAGACCGCCGGCAGCTTGAGGCCGCTGCGGCCGCAGCGACGGTAGACGGCGGCTTCATAGCGGGAAGGGTTGGCTACGTACATAGGGGTTCCTCCTTTATGAAGTTGTTGAAAAAGAAATAGGTTTTTCTTGTTTTTTGGCCGCAGGGGGATTTCGCCGCCTGCGTCAGGATAAGCGAAAGGCCTGTCTCACAATCTTTCAGCGGTCAGGGTGTTATTCTTCACCCCGGTCACGCGAACGGGAATGATCTCCCCAATATCCTTTTCCGTTCCAGCCAGTGTGATGGAAATCCCATGCCCGCCCTTGCCGGAGACGGCTGTGTCGCTGCGGCGGCTCAGGCCCTCCACGAGCACCTGCTCCTCAGTACCCACAAAGCGCTGCAGCCGCTCCCGCTGCCGCCTCTCCTGCACGGCGATCAGCCGCTGGATGCGGTCGGTGGCCACCTCCGGCGCGATCTGTCCGGGCATCGCCGCGGAGCGCGTGCCGACACGCGGGGAGTAGATGAAGGTAAAGGCCGAGTCGTACCCCACCTCCTCCACCAGGGAGAGGGTCTCCAAAAACTGCTCCTCCGTCTCGCCCGGGTGGCCGACGATGATGTCCGTGGTCAGGCCGATGTCCGGGATGGCGCTGCGCAGGGCCTTCACCCGGCCCAGGTAGTCCGCCCGGGTGTAGCGGCGGTTCATGGCCCGCAGCACCTCGTCGCTGCCGCTCTGCACCGGCAGGTGGAACTGGGGCAGGATGTGCCGGGAGCCGGCCATGGCGTCGATCAGGTCGTCCGAGAGGTCCTTCGGGTGCGAGGTCATGAAGCGCAAGCGCTCGATGCCCATGGCGTCCAGCCGGCGCAGCAGGTTCGGGAAGGTGGCTCCGCTCTCCAGGCCCAGGCCGTAGCTGTTCACGTTCTGGCCCAGGAGCATGATCTCCTTCACGCCGTCGCGCTGCAGGCTTTCCGCCTCGCGGAGGATGTCGTCCATCTCCCGGCTGCGCTCCCGGCCGCGCACATAGGGCACGATGCAGTAGGAGCAGAAGTTGTTGCACCCGTACATGATGGTGACATAGGCCGCGTCCCGGCGCAGGCGCTGCACGGGCAGCTCCTCGGCGATGGTGTCCTCCTCCGCCACCTCCACCACGCGGCCGCCGTCCCGCAGCAGGCGCAGCAGCAGCTCGGGCATCCGGTAGAGGTTCGCGGTGCCGAAGGCCAGGTCCACGAAGGGGTACTGCTTCAGGATGCGCTCCGCCATGCCGGGCTCCTGGATCATGCAGCCGCACACGCCGATGCGCAGCCGGGGGTTGCGCTTGCGCACCTCCTTCAGCCAGGTGACGTTGCCCAGCGCCTTGCGCTCGGCGTTGTCGCGCACGCAGCAGGTGTTGAAGATCACGAAGTCCGCGCTCTCGCGGTCGGGGGCCTCGGTCATGCCCATCTCCATGAGCATGCCGGCGATCACCTCGCTGTCGTGGGCGTTCATCTGGCAGCCGTAGGTCACCACGCAGAAGGTCTGGGGCCTGTCCGCCAAGGCGCGGATCTCGGCCATCGCCTGGCGCTGTTTCGCCATCTCCTCCGGGGTGATGTGGGCGGTTTTGCGGTCTGTGCGGTGGTCTTGCATGCGAGTCTCTCCTTGAGTTTAGGCACTTTCGGACTTTAGCGCCGACAGGTGCATGATAGCATAACCCCCGTAAAGGCGCAAGATGCCGGCGTCCTTCATCTGGATAGAATATACTTCAGTTCTTATGGTTCATTTGTGCCAAAGATGTTTCGGCCTGCGGGCTGACCCGGGGGCTTTGCGGTCGCACCCGGGACCCCTTCGCCAGGCGCTTCGATTGAACTGTCTATAGGGTGAAAACGCTCCGAAGCCTCATGGCTTCGGAGCTGTTTTCGCGACTGGACGCTGCTCCTTACAGCAGCTTCAGCAGCATCGTGCGCTGATCGTCCATCTCGATGCGCACCAGGCCGTCCTTCTCCAGCTGCTTCATCACATCGGAGAAGCGCTTGAAGCCGATGGCGCGCTCGTTGAACTCGGGGTAGGTGGTGAGAATGTCGGCCTTGAGGATGGAGGGGTTGATGCGCTCGAAGCCGCCCTCCTTGTAGGCCTTCAGCTGGGCCTCGAAGGCCTCGCGCCAGTTCTCGCGGGTGATCTGCGGCACGGCCTCGCCGCTGTCCTCATCCGCCTTGCCGGCCATGGTGACCATCACGTTGAAGTTGTCGTTCTTCACCTTGATGTCCTCATACCGGGCCGAGAGGCGCTGCAGCAGCTTGAAGAAGGTGGCGCAGCCGTAGTTCTTCTCGTTGAAGTCGGGGCGCAGGCGCAGCAGCACGCCCTTGAGCTCGGAGGCGTACATCTCGCCCGTGTCGCTCTGCTCCTCGAAGATGTCGCACACCAGCTTGTACAGCTCGTCCAGGCCGCCGCTGTCCTCCTGGGAGGCGCCGCGCTGGCGCTTGCCGCGGGTGGGTGGGGTCGGGCGTCCGCCCATGCTCTCCAGGAACTGGAACTCGTTGCAGGCGTTGATGAAGATGGAGCTGGCAGCCTCGCTTCGGCTGATGCCGAGGACGAACTTGCCCATCGCCTTCAGCCGGCCCACCAGCGGCATGTAGTCGCTGTCGCCGGAGACGATGCAGAAGGAATCGATCAGCGGGTTGGTGTAGGCCACCTCAAGGGCGTCCACCACCAGCTGGATGTCGGCGTTGTTCTTCTGGGCGATGCCGTAGCGGATGGACGGCACCACGGAGAAGGTGTTGCTCAGCAGGATCTGCTTCAGGTCGCTGAAGCGGTCCGTATAGCCGTAAACGCGGCCGAGCAGGATATCGCCGCGCATTTTGACTTTTTCGATGATGCTGGTGAGCGTGGCGACCTTCGCGCCGCAGTTCTCCAGATCAACAAATACTGCATATTTGGCCAGAAATACAACCTTCTTTCAAATTCAAATCCTGAACGTAAACCGATCCCCGCGGATCCTCTGCCTCGACGTGTGCAGGGGATGCCCATCCTGATCATAGATCGTCTCATCCAGCGCCAGCAGGGCGGTGCCGGGCTCCACGCCCAGCCACTTGGCCTCCTGGGCGCTGGCATAGCAGAGGGAAATCTCGTGGATAGCCTGCTCCGGCTCCACGCCGCGGCTTCGCAGCAGGCCGTAGAGCGAGCCGGTCAGATCCTCCTCCAGCAGCCAGCTGTAGCGCTTGGGAAAGCGGTTGGTTTCGAGCATCACGGGCAGGCCGTCGGCCTGGCGCACCCGCACGATCTCGACCACCTCGTCCTGCTCCTCCAGGTGGATCTCGCGGTCGTAGGGATGGGCGGGCGCCAGCTGGGCCTGCACCACCTGGGTGGAGGGCACGCGGTCCATGGCCGCGCACACGTCGTTGAAGCTGTTGATGGAGCGCAGATCCAGCCGCAGGCGCGGGATGCTGACGAAGGTGCCCTTGCCCTGGTGGCGCTCCAGCAGCCCTTCGCGGGTCAGCTCGGAGAGGGCCTTGCGCACGGTGACGCGGCTGATCTGATAGGTATCGCAGAGCTCCTGCTCCGCCGGGATCCGGCTGTGGACGGGATAAACGCCGGAGTTGATATCGTTCCGCAGCTTGCGCATCAGCTGCATATACAGGGGACTTGCGCTGTCCTGGTCGAGGATGGATTTCTTCATGTGGATTCACTCCCAACAATGGTATTAGGAAAAACCGCACAGAATCAGTATACCATTTTCCATTGAAAAAAACCAGACCCAATCTGGACAAATGCGCCGGAAACAGATAAAATAGAGGCAACGGGCCGCCCTGTGACCGGGCGGCGCACAGATCCCTGTCCGAAGGAGCCAGCCATGCTTGACGATCCGCGTGTATCCGCCTGTGTGGTGCTGTACCACGCCAAGCCGGAGGTGATGGAAACCCTCCGCTGCCTTTATGCCTCGCGCGAGCGCGTGACGGTTTTTGTGGCGGACAATTCGCCGGGGGACGCCACGGCGGCGGAGATCCTCAAGCGCTGGCCGCAGACCCGCATGCTCACCATGAAGGGCAACGTGGGCTTTGGGCGCGCGAACAACGCGGTGATCCCGCACCTCAACACCGCCTACCACCTGATCTGCAACCCGGACGTGGTGTTCGACCCGGAGCTGATCGGCCGCATGGTGCGGTACATGGACGCCCACCGCGACATCGTGATCCTGACGCCGCGGGTCTTCAACCCGGACGGCACGGAGCAGTTTTTGCCCAAGCGCCGTCCCACGGTGCGCTACCTCATGGGCGGCCGACGCGCCATCCGGGGCGAAGAGCTGCTCAAGCGGGCCGAGAGCGCCGGGGTTGAGGCCGAGATGCTGGACGCCCAGTGCCGCAAGCAGTGGAAGAAGGTCGGGCACAGCAAGGGCCTGGACCGGTTCCGGGAGACCGTGCGCGGCAACCTGCTGGAGATCCGCTGCGCGGCGGCGAAGGGTCAGGCGGCGCGGATGCGTCTGCGGGGCGAGAGGCTGTGCCGCTGGCGCCGGGAATACACCCTGCAGGGCGAAAACGTGAC
Source organism: uncultured Eubacteriales bacterium (assembly GCA_902790495.1). Taxonomy (GTDB): domain Bacteria; phylum Bacillota; class Clostridia; order Christensenellales; family Aristaeellaceae; genus RUG11272. The sequence continues at coordinate 1,423 of CADASK010000045.1, read as the reverse complement.
CGAGCCGATGGAGGTGCAGTTCGCGACGGGCTGCTTCCTGCTCATCCGCTCCCAGGCCTTCTACCGGCTGGGCGGCTTTGACGAGCGCTTCTTCCTCTACCAGGAGGACAGCGACCTCACCCTGCGGGCCCTGCGCCTGGGCAAGGTGGTCTATCACCCGGACATGTGCGTGACCCATGTGTGGAGCCGGGACAGCCAGCATGACCGCATGCAGACGCTGCAGCACATCCGCTCCACCCTGCAGTTTTTCCGGAAATGGGGCTGGAAGTGGTGAGAGGGACATGAAGGACATCACGGTCGCCCTGGCGGCCTACAACGGCGCCGCCTACCTGCCCGAGCAGCTGCGGTCCCTGGCGGCGCAGACGGACCGGCACTTCAGGGTGCTGATGCGGGACGACGGCTCCACCGACGGCACGGCGGAGCTTTTGCGCCGGTGGGCGGAGCGGGACAGCCGCTTCGTCCTGGCGGAGGACAGCGGCGGCAACCTCGGCGCGAAGGGCAACTTTCTGCGGCTGATGGCGCTGGACGACGCGCCCTACACGGCCCTGTGCGATCAGGACGACGTGTGGGAGCCGGAGCGCCTGTCGCGCACCCGGGCGGCCCTCGCCGACGCGGAGGCCGTGTACGGGGCGGACACCCCGCTGCTCGTCCACAGCGACTGCGCCGTGACCGACGCGGACGGCCAGGCGGCGCACCCGAGCTTCTTCGCCCACCAGGGCTGGGACAAGGGCGCGGTCACCCTGCCGCGGCTGCTGGTGCAGAACAACGTGACCGGCTGCACGGTGCTGATGAACGCGGCCCTGCGGGAGCTGGCGGCGCAGCACGCCCGGCCGGAAAAGCTGTTCATGCACGACTGGTTTTTGGCGCTGACCGCGGCGGCCTTTGGGCACATCGTGTTCGTGGACGCGCCGCTGGTGCGCTACCGCCAGCACGGGACGAACACGGTGGGCGCCAGCGAGGCCGGCCAGCTGCGGCGCGGCGCCAAAGCGTTGGCCCAGGCAGAAAGGGCGAGGGCCCGCATCCGCCTGACCTACGACCACGCCGCCATGTTTGCAGAGGCCTACGGCAGCACCCTGCCCACGGAAGCCCGCCAGACCGTGGAGACCTACCTCGCCACGAAAGATATGCCGAAGCTGAAGCGCCTCCTGGCCCTTCGCCGCGGCAACTACCTGATGCAGAGCCCGGTGACAAGGGTTGGGCAGATGATATTTGGATAATCCCCCAAACATATAACGGAGCTGCGCGAAGGGGTGCAGGGGGCGATCGCAAAGCCCCCTGCCCGCGCCCGCAGACGCGGAACTGTTGAACACAGCAGAATTTAACAAAACGAGCTGCCGCGAAGGTTTCCAAAGGGCGATCGCAAAGCCCTTTGGTCGCCGCCCGCAGGCGGCGAAACCTCTGCAATTGCAAATACGAAAAAGGC
>CADASK010000044.1 GCA_902790495.1 uncultured Eubacteriales bacterium | reverse complement strand
CCCGGAAAACGCCATGTTATGGCGTTTTCAGCGGAGAGCGGGCGGCAGCCCCGGACCGATCGCAAAGCCCCTTGCCCGCGCCCGCAGGCGCGGAACCCCCGTTGCACAAATAGAGCAAAAAAACTATATATATTCACCTATCCATCTCATCTACGAGGAGGCCACCATCATGCAGGAACTCCAAAACATCATCAACTCCAGCCACCACATCGTCTTCTTCGGCGGCGCGGGCGTCAGCACCGAAAGCGGTATCCCCGATTTCCGCTCCGTCGACGGCCTCTACAGCCAGAAGTACGCCTGGCCGCCGGAGGAAATCCTCAGCCGCACCTTCTTCTTCCGCCGGACGGAGGCCTTCTACCGCTTCTACCGCGACAAGATGCTGGCCCTCGAGGCGCAGCCGAACGCCGCCCACCTGAAGCTGGCCGAGCTGGAGCGGGCGGGTCGCCTGCTCTCCGTGGTGACGCAGAACATCGACGGCCTGCACACCAAGGCCGGCAGCCGCCGCGTGTGGGAGCTGCACGGCAGCGTGTGGCGCAACCACTGCCTGCAGTGCGGCAAGAGCTTCACGCCCCAGTTCATCCGGGAGAGCGAGGGCGTGCCCCACTGCGACTGCGGCGGGGTCATCAAGCCCGACGTGGTGCTCTACGAGGAGGGCTTGGACGAGGACGTGCTCTCCGGCGCGGTGCACGACATCCGCCAGGCGGACACGATGATCGTCGCGGGCACCAGCCTCACGGTCTACCCCGCGGCGGGCCTGCTGCGCTACTTCCGCGGCCAGCACCTGGTGCTCATCAACCGCGACGCCACGCCGATGGACGACATGGCGGAGCTTGTCATCCACGACAAGGTGGGCCAGGTGCTGAGCGGGATTGAAGTGACGCCGGTATCCGAAGGATGACAAACAGGAGGTCGGCCATGTCCCACATCGGTATGCCCGATTTCATCCGCGCTGTGGAGGACTTTGTCTTCGTCTGCGACGAGCCGAGGCCGGCGGATGTGCTGCTGATCCCCGGGTCCGACCGCAGCGCCCACGTGCTGCTGGCCGCGCGGCTGTGGCGCGAGGGCTATGCGCCGCTGGTACTGCCCTCCGGCTTGCACGCCAAGGGCGAGGCGGCCTTTGGGGTGCCCGGCTACCCGAGCGAATGGGCCTGGATGCGGGCCCTGCTGACGGAGGCGGGCGTGCCGGAGGCGGCCATTCTCCGGGAGGACAGGGCCACCTACACATGGGAGAACGCGCAGTTTTCCCGGGACGCGCTGCGCGAGGCGGGGATCGCGGTGCGCACGGCCATCCTCTGCTGCCGCGCGCCCCACGCCCGGCGCGCGCTGATGTACTACCAGGCCGCGATGCCATGGGTGGATTTTGCGGTGTGCCCGGCGGAGGAGACTGGCTGCAACCCAGGCGAGTGGTTCCGCACGCCCGAGGGCCGCGCGGTGGTGCTCGGCGAGGTGCGCCGCCTGGGCGATCAGATCAAAGATGTCTTCGCGGAGGCGGTGGAGGAGGAAGGCAGCGCGCCGCATTTGGCTTGCCATCCTCCGAAAGGCATGCTATAATGCAAACTGGACGATTGTCTGCGGAGGAGGCATGACGGCGATGCGGAGCATGACGGGCCACGGCAAAGGCGCCGCGGCGAGGGGAGCGTGGCAGGTGACGGTGGAGCTCAAGAGCGTCAACCACCGCTTCCTGGATATCTCCTGCCGCCTGCCCCGGACGTGGAGCTTCCTGGAGGACACCGTGCGCCGGGAGCTGCAGCAGGCGCTGCGCCGCGGCCACGTGGAGGTCTTCCTCAGCGTGGAGGCCCAGGGCGATCAGAGTGCGTCCCGCGAGGTGCGCGTGGACACGGCCCTCGCCGCGCGCTACGTGGACGCCGCGAGGGAGCTGGCCGGGGCGACGGGCGTCGATCCGTCGCTGACGATGGCCCAGCTGCTGGCCCTGGAGGGCGTGGTGGAGACCGCCGAGGCCCTGCCGGACGAGCAGGCCGTGAGCGAGGCCGCCGCAGAGGCTGTCCGGGCCGCCGCCGCCCAGCTGAACGCCATGCGGGAGCGCGAGGGCGAGAGCCTGCGGGACGATCTGTCCGCCCATCTGAGCGCCGCCGCCGCGCTGCGGGAGCGCATCTTGGAGCGCGCGCCCACGGTGGTGGAGAGCTACCGCGCGCGGCTGAACGAACGCCTCAGCCGCCTGGACGTGGAGCCGGTGGACCCGGCGCGCCTGGCGCAGGAGGTCGCGCTGATGGCGGACAAGTGCGCCATCGACGAGGAGCTCGCCCGGCTCAGCAGCCACATCGGCCAGATGACCGGCTACCTGAAGGCGTCCGGCGAGATCGGCAAGAAGATGGATTTCCTCATCCAGGAGATGAACCGCGAGGCCAACACCATCGGCTCCAAGGCCTCCGACGCGCAGATCGCCCAGTGTGTGGTGGATCTCAAGAGCGAGATCGAGAAGCTGCGCGAGCAGATCCAGAACGTGGAGTGATACAGGAGGCGCATCGAACATGCAGGAGACACGCAAGGGTATGCTGCTGGTGCTGTCCGGCCCCAGCGGCACGGGCAAGGGCACCCTGGGCGCGCGTCTGCTCGAGGAGGACAAGAGCTTCTTCTTCTCCGTGAGCGTGACCACCCGCAAGCCCCGGGATTACGAGATCCCGGATGTCCACTACCACTTTATCGACGACGCGGCCTATGACAGGCTGCTGGCCGAGGACGCCTTCCTGGAGCACGCCACCGTCCACGCCCACCGCTATGGCACCCTCAAGAGCGAGGTGTACGCCCACATCGACAAGGGTGAGAACGTGCTGCTGGACATCGACACCCAGGGCGCCATCAAGGTGATGGAGAACGCCCCGGACTGCGTGACCGTGTTCGTGCTGCCGCCGAGCTACGAGGTGCTCTACCAGCGGCTGCACACCCGCAACACGGAGGACGAGGACGAGATTGCCAAGCGCATGCGCAACGCCCGCGGGGAGATCCGCGAGCTGGGCCGCTACCGCTACGCCCTCATCAATGACACCTTTGACGAAGCCTACGCCACCCTGCGCCACATCGTGGAGGCGGAGAAGCAGAACACCCGCCGCTTCTTCTACGAGGTGCCGGAGAAGCTCTGATATCCTGTAAACCCTCATCCGTCAGCGTCCGGGACGCTGACACCTTCCCCCAGAGGGGGAAGGCATTCATTCTTTCCCCATTGAGCAAGGAGGAACCCATCATGTCCATCGTAGAACCCAACGTCCTCGAACTCCTCGACAAGGCCGACACCCGCTACACCCTGGTGGTGGAGGCGGCCAAGCGCGGCCGCCAGATCGTGAACGGCTCCCTGCCCCTGGTGGACACCAAGGGCATCGAGGAAAAGCCCCTGCGCATCGCCGTGGAGGAGATCGACCGCGGCCTGGTGACCTATGACCGCCCGAACACGGAGGAGGAGATTCCGGAGTGAGCCTCCGCGGCAAAACGGTGCTGCTCGGCGTCACGGGCGGCATCGCGGCCTACAAGGCCGTGGAGGTGGTGTCCCGGCTGCGCAAGCTAGGCGCCCAGGTGCGCGTCGTCATGACGAAGAACGCCACCGAGTTTGTGACGCCGCTCACCTTCGAGACCCTGGCCAACCATCCCGTGGTCACGGACACTTTTGCCCGCCCGGAGACCTGGGACGTGGCGCACATCTCCCTGGCCAAGGAGGCCGACCTGTGCGTGGTGGCCCCGGCGACGGCCAACATCCTCGCCAAGCTGGCGGTGGGTCTGGCGGACGATATGCTCTCCACCACCCTGCTGGCCGCGAAGGCGCCTCTGCTCCTCGCCCCGGCGATGAACACCGGCATGTGGACGGCGGAGGCCACCCGGCGCAACGTGGAGACGCTGCGCGCGAGGGGTGCGCACTTTGTCGGCCCGGAGGGCGGCTTTTTGGCCTGCGGAGACACCGGCGCGGGCCGCATGAGCGAGCCTGCCGCCATCGTGGAGGCCATAGAGGCCCTGCTGGCGCGGCGTGAGACCCTGAGCGGCGTGAAGGTGCTGGTGACCGCCGGCGCGACACGGGAGCACCTCGATCCGGTGCGCTTCCTGACCAACGAATCCTCCGGCAAGATGGGCTTTGCCATCGCCGAGGCCGCGCGGGACAGGGGCGCGGAGGTGACCCTGGTCAAGGGCAGCACCACCGCCCCGGTGCCCGAGGGCGTGAAGGTGGTGCAGGTCGTCTCCACCCAGGAGCTCTACGACGCGGTGACGTCCCTGGCCCCGGAGGCCGACGCGGTGATCCAGGCCGCTGCCCCCGCGGACTATCGCTTCCGCGATGTCAGCGATCAGAAGATCAAGAAGAAGGACGGCGGGGCGCTGACCTTCACCCTGGAGGAGACGCCCGACATCGCCGCCGCGGTGGGCCGCATGAAGAGGCCCGGCCAGGTGCTGGTGGGCTTCGCCGCCGAGACGGAGAACCTGCTGGCCCACGCCGAAAAGAAGCTCGCGAGCAAGAACCTCGACTTCATCGTGGCCAACGACGTGACCCAGCCCGGCGCGGGCTTCAACGTGGACACGAACATTGCGACCTTCCTCTCCGCCGAGGGCGCGAATCCCCGCCCCCTGCAGACCAAGCGCCAGCTGGCCGAGGACATCCTCGACGAGGTGGAGAAGAGGCTGAAGGGCAAGCAATAAGCATACAGAAAAAAGTCCAGACGTCTGGACTTTTTTCTGTATACAGGCTTTTCCGCTCATGATTCGGGAAGGACAGAGGACGCCCGCGCATCATAATCCTCCAAAAAGCTGTGCGGCTCGCCGCCCTCCTTCCACCCGGGGAAGGTGTCGATGTTCACCGCGTGGAGACTGGAGAAGATGCGCTGGGGGATGTCCGGGTCGTCGCGGGAGAGCTGGGCGATCAGCTCCTTCACGGCGTGGCGCTTGGAGGAGACGCGCTCCTGGGCGGCGTTCTCGGTGAAGCGGCAGGCGCACTGCAGGAATTCCAGGCCGTTGTAGCGCTTCCAGGCGAGGATGTCCTTCTCCCGCACGCAGTACAGCGGGCGGATCAGCTCCATGCCGGGGAAGTTGGTGCTGTGCAGCTTGGGCATCATGCCCTGCAGCTGCCCGCCGTAGAGCATGGCCAGCACCGTGGTCTCGATCACGTCGTCGAAGTGGTGGCCCAGGGCAATCTTCCCGCAGCCCAGGGCCTGGGCCTGCTTGTAGAGGTGGCCGCGCCGCATCCTCGCGCAGAGGTAGCAGGGGTTCTTCTCGGTGTGATTGGCCGTGTCGAAGATGTCCGTCTCGAAGATGTACACGGGCAGCTCCATCAGGGCCGCGTTGCGCTCGATCTGCGCGCGGTTGGCGGGGCTGTAGCCGGGGTCCATCACGAGGTACCGCACCTCGAAGGGGAAGTCGCTCACCCGCTGCAGCTGCTGCATCAGCTTGGCCAGCAGCATGGAGTCCTTGCCGCCGGAGATGCACACGGCGATGCGGTCGCCGGGCTGAATCAGCTCATAGCGCTTGACGGCCAGCACGAAGGGCGTCCACAGCTCCTTGCGGAAGCGCTTCTGGATGCTGCGCTCGATCAGCTGGCACGGTGTCAGCTCGCGGCTCATGGGTTCCCCGCCTTTCCGTCCTGAGCGTTTTCCTCAAGCTCCCCGCGGGTGACACGCTCGGCGCGCAGGCCGCGCACGCTCAGGCACAGCAGCACGGAGCCCGCCGCGCAGAGGGCGGCGAAGAGGAGGAACAGGCCGTCTCCCGTGAAGGCGATGTAGGGCAGCATCCGCAGCACAAACACGGCCTCGCTGACGAACCACGCCCCGGCCAGCACCGCCTGGGCCACCGACCAGCTGCGCAGCCGCTCCAGGCCTTCCTGCCTCTGCATCTCGGTGAGCGGGAGAGCCGCCTTGTGCAGCGTCCACAGGGAGGTGGCGGTCACGCACAGCGTCACCAGGGCCGCCAGGTAGGGCAGGAGCACCCAGGCCGTGTGGGTGCTCAGCGCAGGCACGAAGCCAGCACCCAGGCTCCCGACGAGGGCCAGGCCCCAGTACAGGGCTGACCGCCTGACCGCGGCGGCGAGGTCGCGGCCCGGCACGGTGTACAGCGGGCCGATGTAGACCGCCTCGCGGACGGTTTTTCCGGTGGCGGGGTCGGTCTTCTCCACCCGGCGGTAGAGCTTCATCACTTCATCGCGTCGCATGGTGTTATCCCTTCTGTATCGCAAACAGCCGCATCAGCAGCGTCTCCCCTAGGCCGTTCTGGGTGATGCGCCCGCTCTTGAAGGCCAGCTCCAGGTCGAGGCAGGCCGCCACGGACTCCTTGACCACCCGGGCCTGCACGCCGGGCACGCGGCTGGCGATCTGCCGCTGCAGGCGGTCGTAGGCGAAGGGCGGCATGCCCGTGGCCTGGGCGATCTCCGCCGGCGAGCGCTTTTCATAGCGCATGATCAGCGCCATCTGGGTGCGGCGGAACTGGCTGGAGATCATCGCCAGCAGGCCCACGTCGTCCTCGCCCTGGCGCTGCAGGGTGTGCATCAGCTCCCAGGCGCGGGCCTCCTGGCCGGCGACCACCGCGTCGGTGAGGGTGTAGGCGGCGTATTCGCGGCTCTGGGTCGCCACCGCCGCCACGTCTGCCTCGGTCACCTTCTCCCGCGCGCCGATGTAGGCGCACAGCTTCAGCACCTCGCCGGTGAGCTGGGCGGTGTCCGTGCCCACGGTGAAGGCCAGCCGGGAGGCCGTGCGGCTGTCGCAGTGCTTGCCCTCGGTCTCGAAGCGGCGGATGATCCACGCGCTGACCTCGGCGTCGCCCATGGGGCAGAAGTCCACGCGGCGCTTTTTGCCGATGGCCTTGGGCAGCTTCTTGGCCCCGTTGGCGTAGCCGTGCAGCAGGAGCAGCAGCACGCAGGTGTCGGGGACGTGGGGCACATAGTCGGCCAGGCGGTCGTCGGTCTCCCGCTGGCCCGCCAGGCCCGGCAGGTCGCGCACGATGACCAGGCGCTTGTCCGCCATGAAGGGGATGGTCTCGCAGGCGGCGATGATCTCGTCCGTGTCCGGGGCGGTCAGCGCGGCCTCGTTGAGCTCCTCCAGGCCCTCGGGCAGGTATTTTTCGCGGATGAGGGCGATGGCCTCGTCCTTCAGATTGTCCTCCTCGCCCTCCAGCAGCCACGCGCCGCCGGCGGTGTCGCCGCGGATGGATGCGAGGAAGGAGGAGCGGTCCACAAGACCGCTGGGCTTGTCTGCCATCGTCTCACCTCCTGGATACACATGTTTTTTAGGATTGCAGTGCGAATCTCGCTTGCATGACCTCATCTGTCAGCCCGCAAGCGGGCTGACACCTTCCCCAAGGGGGAAGGCTAAGATGCTGCCCACGAAAGCCTTCCCCTCTGGGGAAGGTGGCAGCGTCGTCAGACGCTGACGGATGAGGTTGTAACGCCATGACACTTCAGGACTCATGTTATCGAATCAATCAATTCGTATCAACTTTCCTTCGGCACCTCGATCTTGGGTACGTCGGGCTCCGGCGGGGGCTGGGGCTGGCGGCTTTGGAGGGCGTCGGCGATGCCCTTCTGCACCTCGCCGGCGGCGGCGCTCACGGCGCGGGTGAACTGGTTCCACTTCTCGCCCAGGGTCATGTCCCAGGCGTTGGTGGTGGTCAGGCCGACGAAGCGCCCGGCCAGCTGGGCCAGCATCCGCCGCGCGTCGGGATCCATGTCGATGCCGGCCTGGATCACGTTGGGGGCGTTGCGCACCAGGAGGGTCTTCATCTCGGCGGTGGTGGCCGCGCCGCTGGCCTCCAGCAGGCGGAACACGCCGTCCACGAAGCTGTGGCGCTGCTCGCGGGTGGCCTGGTTCAGCCAGTCGTGCAGGGATTTGTCCAGCAGCTGGGAGGAGAAGGTGGTCTCCTTCGCGCGCTCGAAGAGGGGGCCGCTCATCTGCCAGCTGAACACATCGTGCTGCATCAGCCCCACCGCGTCCGAGCGCACGACCTGGCGCCGGTCGTGGGCGTCCATCAGCAGGCCCACCACGGAGGACTGGGGGATGTAGAGCTTCAGCCGATCCTCGACGCGCTGATAGCCCTCGCCGGCACTGGTGGCCGGGTCGAGGCCCGGGCCGTCGAAGGAGTAGGCGGCGGCGATGCGCGCCTGGGTGGCTTCGTCCGCGTGGGCGGAGGCGTAGAAGGCGAGGTTGCCGCCCTTGGAGTGGCCGGTCAGCAGGATCGGCCCGGGGAGGACGGCGGCGGTTTCCGCGAGGTAGCGCACGGCGGCCTCCTGGGCGGGCACGGTCTCGTAGGACATGTCGAAGTCCTCGCGCCAGCCCACCAGCGTGGAGTCTGTGCCGCGGAAGCAGATGAGGACGGCGCCATCCCCGGTCACGGCGGTCATGGCGGAAAACTGCACCCGCGCCGCGGTGTCCCGGCGGTTGACGTACCGGCAGATGCGCAGGCCCTCGAAGCGCCTGGACGCGGCCATAGCGTAGAGGGCGTCCAGCCTGCGGCGGGCCAGATCGTTGGCGGGCTTATTGCAGGCGTCGGCATAGACCGCCACGTCGCGCAGGGAGAGTCCCTCCGTCGTCGCGGCCAGGTCGCCCATGTCGTTGTAGCAGAGCATGGCCAGCAGGGCCGCGTCCGCCTCGCCCAAAGGCACCAGGGTCAGGGGCAGGTCGCCGCGCCAGGTCAGGTAGTCAAACAGGTTTGCCATCGTCTCGCCTCCAGGGTTATTGTAGCGTTTTCGGGCGGATTGTCAATGCGGGGGCGGAACGTGGGTTGAATGTAGGGCTGGTGTGCCGGTGGAAAAAGACGGAGCTTTACTTTTAACGTCTTGGGGAGCGAAAAACCTTTACTTTTTTGGCTGTGCTTGATAAGATAAGTAAAGGTCAAACCAGATGATTCCAGATTCAGGCTTGTCTGAACTGCCGAAGCGGGTTTCAGCAGGCCAGAGACGCCTTGCGATAGACGAGAGGATTCCTATGACCAATCAGGACATGCTTCGGATTGCGATGAGGCAATCCGCGGAGGACATCGGGTGCCGGGCGGAGGATTTTCTGCTGCCGGAGAACGCTGTGGTTCCGTTTCACCTGGGAGAGAGGGCGCGGAAGTACCTGAAGGAGCCCATCTCCTGCACCCTGGTCTCCTATGGCGGCAACATCGTCGCGGCGGCGACGGACGAGGTGTCCGGCCTTGTGGCGGAGTACATCGGCAGGTACGCATTCTACCACTGCTTCGAGACGCCCAACCTGCACTGGCTGGATGACCGGCTGAGTGAGAAGGGGCACCGGGTCTGCTTCATGGCGGAATACTATCTGCCCGATATCGCCAGGATTCCGGAGCTCTCCTGCGGGTATGAGACGCGGCTGCTTCAGCAGGCGGATTTTGCCGGGCTCTACCTGCCGGAGTGGGGCAACGCCCTGTGCGAGGACAGGAAGCACCTGGACGTGCTGGGGGTCGGCGCCTATGACGGCGGCAGGCTGATCGGCCTGGCCGGCTGCTCCGCCGACTGCGACGAGATGTGGCAGATCGGCGTGGACGTCCTGCCCGCCTACCGGAGGCAGGGCATCGCCTCGGCGCTGACCAGCAGGCTGGCGCGGGAGATCCTTGCCCGCGGCAAGGTGCCGTTCTACTGCTCTGCGTGGTCGAACATCCGCTCGGTGCGCAACGCCGTGAAGAGCGGCTTCATCCCCGCCTGGGTGGAGCTGACCGCCAAGCCCACGGCCATTGTGGAAGAAATGAATCAAACCATTCATCAATAAAACACGCTGCCATCAGGAGGTAGCGAAGGGGTGCAGGGGGCTCGGAGCGCCCGGAAAACGCCATGTTATGGCGTTTTCAGCGGAGAGCGGGCGGCAGCCCCGGACCGATCGCACAGCCCCCTGCCCGCGCCTGCAGGCGCGGAACCCTGTTAAGGAGCATAAGAAAATCCCTCCCGCTTTGGGAGGGACTTTTGATAGGATTCACTCAGTTGGCCGTGCCTTCGGCGGTGGTATCCACCGGCAGGTCGCTGGCCGTCGTGGCGCTCGCGTTGACGATCGCGTCGTACTGCTCCTGGGTGATGACGCCGTCCTTGAGCAGATCGCTCAGCACCGGGTTCTCACTGGGGGCCGCCTCGGGGGCCGTGCCGTCAGCAGGCGCGGCGGGCGCGGTGCCGTCGGCCGGAGCCACGGGGGCCGCGCCGTCAGCCGGAGCCGCGGGGGCCGTGCCGTCGGTGGAGGCAGCGGGCGCCGCGGGGGCGTTCTTCTGGATGTAGGCGATGATGGCGTCATAGGTCTCCTGGGTGATGACGCCGTCCTTCAGCAGCTGCTCGAAGGAGACGCGCATGCCGCCGCGATGGCCGAAGCCGCCGAACTTGCCGCCCTTGAAGCCGTTGCCGTTGGCGGGCTGCTGGGGCTGGGTCTGGGTGGCGCTGCTGGTGCCGTCGGTGGGAGCGGTGGGAGTAGTCTGGCTGCCGTTGTTGCCGGGAAGCTGGGGCATCTGGCCGTTGTTGTTGCCGGGCATCTGAGGCATCTGGCCATTGCCGTTGTTGCCGGGGAGCTGGGGCATCTGGTTGTTGCGGTTGTTATTGCCGGGGAACTGGGGCATCTGGCCGTTGCCGCGGTTGCCGCCGGGCATCTGGCCGCCGCGTCCGCCGCGGGCCATCACAGCGCTGGTGGTGTTGGCGAGGGTGACCGCGTCCTCGGCGGAGGCGGTGAGGGTGAACAGAGCGCTGAGGAGCAGCGCGAGGCTCAGGGTGATGGCGATGATTTTCTTCATGGGGAATGCTCCTTTCTGATGTCAGCCTTTCGGCCTGTTGATGCAAGTGGCTCTGCCGGGAGGGTACCGGTTCCCCTCCGGCAGGATCATTCTCGCATCCCCCTGTGAATCCGGTTTGCAGGCCGGATGGTTTTTTTCTGGCCTTTATGCGACGGTTTGGTGAAAAAGCTCACCCGGCGGCGCGGATTGAACCTTTTATGTTTTTATGACGCGGCGTCCTTGAAGCGTGGTGCAAAATCCGCTATACTTTCCCCGCGTCCCAAGGGAAGGAGGGAGATCCGTGCGATTCACCAAGATGCAGGGCATCGGCAACGATTACGTGTACATCAACACCCTGGAGGAGACCGTGGCGGATCCCGCCGCGCTCGCCATCCGGATGAGCCGGCAGCACTTCGGGGTCGGCGCGGACGGCCTGATCCTCATCGGCAAGAACAGCGAGGGTGAATTCACCATGCGCGAGTTCAACGCGGACGGGTCGGAGAGCGAGATGTGCGGCAACGGCAGCCGCTGCGTCGCCCGCTACCTCTACGACCGGGGCCTGACCGACAGCGAGGACATCACCCTGCGCACCGGGGCCGGGCTGATCCGCCTGCGGGTGCTGCCGGAGAACGGCAAGGCGGCCCGGGTTCGGGTCGACATGGGGGTGCCGGAGCTGCGCCCGGAGCGCGTACCCGTGCGGACGGAGGCCCGCTGCGAGGAGGGCGTGGCGGTCGAGGCCGCCGGACAGCGCTTCACGGCCCACTGCGTCTCCATGGGCAACCCCCACGCGGTGATCTTTGTGGAGGACACGGATCGGATCCCGATGGACGCCCTCGGGCCCGCGCTGGAGCATCACCCGGTTTTCCCGCGCCGGGCGAACATCGAGTTTGTGCAGGTGAAGGACCCGGAACATCTGCGGATGCGCGTGTGGGAGCGCGGCAGCGGCGAGACGCTGGCCTGCGGCACCGGCGCGTGCGCAGCGCTGGCGGCGGCCTGCGTGACGGGGCGCTGCGGCAGGAGCGCGGACATCGAGCTGCTGGGCGGCACCCTGCGGGTGACCTGGGAGAGTGACGGTCACATCTACCAGGAGGGCCCGGCTGAGTTTGTGTTTGACGGCGAATGGCCGGAAGAATCAAGGTAAATTTCCAAGGAGGCACCTTATGTTCCACATCAACCACGCCTTCACCCAGCTCCCCGGCTCCTACCTCTTCGCCGAGACCGCGAAGCGCACCAAGGCCTACGAGGCCGCGCATCCCGGCCAGGAGGTCATCCGCCTGGGCATCGGCGACGTGACTGAGCCCCTGGTGCCCGAGGTCGTCGCGGCCCTGCACCGCGCGGCGGACGAGATGGGCGTCCGCGAAACCTTCCGCGGCTACGGCCCGGACTACGGCTACGCCTTCCTAGTGGACGCCATCCGCGAGCACGAGTATGCCTCCCGCGGGGTGAACCTCGCCTTCGATGAGGTGTTCATCTCCGACGGCGCGAAGTGTGATGTGGGCAACATCCAGGAGCTGTTCTCCTCCGACGCGGTGATCGCGGTGACCGACCCGGTCTACCCGGTGTATGTGGACAGCAACGCCATGGCGGGCCGCGCCGGGGACTGGACGGGCGAGAAATGGAGCCGCCTGGTGTACCTGCCCTGCAATGAGGAAAACGGCTTTGTGCCCGCCGTGCCCGACCGGCCGGTGGACGTCATCTACCTGTGCTACCCCAACAACCCCACCGGCACCGTGCTGACAAAGGAACAGCTCAAGGTGTTTGTGGACTGGGCGAAGGCCAACGGCGCGCTCATCATCTACGACGCGGCCTACCGCGCCTACGTGCACACCCCGGACATCCCCCTGTCCATCTACGAGGTGGAAGGCGCGCGGGAGGTGGCCATCGAGTGCTGCTCCTACAGCAAGACCGCGGGCTTCACCGGCACGCGCTGCGCCTGGTGCGTGGTGCCCCACGAGGTCACCGGCCTGGACGCCGACGGAAAGCCCGTGGAGCTCAACGCCCTGTGGAAGCGGCGGATGTCCACCAAGTTCAACGGGGTCAGCTACCCGATCCAGCGGGCCGCCGCGGCGATCTACACGCCGGAGGGCGCGCGCCAGGTGCGCGAGGTGATCGAGAAGTATATGGTCAACGCGCGGATCATCCGCGAGGGCTTGCAGGGCCTGGGTTACCGCGTGTTCGGCGGCGTGGATTCGCCCTACGTGTGGCTGAGGGTGCCCGAGGGCGTCACCTCCTGGGACTTCTTCGACCGGCTGCTGGATCGCTGCCAGGTGGTGGGCACCCCGGGCAGCGGCTTCGGCCCCAGCGGCGAGGGCTACTTCCGCCTGACCGCCTTCAACTCCGAAGAAAAAACCCGCCAGGCCGTGGAGCGGCTGGCGAGGATGAAGTGAAAAGATCATAGGCCGACAGGCTGCGAAACATATTCCGCCAGAGCGAGCGCGATGTCAAAATGACCGACGTCATGCTGTCCGCCCTGGCGGTAATCTTTGCCGCGCTCATCCCATTCGGGGGCGTCCAGCAGATCGCCGCTGGTGAAGAAGGCGTACAGCTCCAGCCCCCGGAAGGCGCACATGGCCTGCACGCCGGCGCACTCCATCTCCACCGAGATGCAGCCATCGGCTTTGCGCCTGGCAAAATTGTTCCGCGTCTCCCGGTAGAAGGAATCCGTCGTCCATGTCTTTCCCAAAACAAAGGGGATGCCGTTCTCCCGCATAAACCGGGCGACCACAGGCGCGTTCCGCACCGTGATGTAATCCGCGGCGGGCGCGTAGTGATAGGAGGTTCCCTCGTCCCGGTAGGCTTCGGTGGGCACCATCACCTTCCCGTGGGCGATCTCCTTATTCAGGCATCCGGCGCCCCCAAAGAGGATGAACCTTTTGCATTTCAGCTCCATCGTGGCGTCTTCGATCAGGCCGGTGGTGATGGGCGCGCCGACGTAGGTTTTGTAGAAGGCAAAGCGCCTGCCGTTTCGCTCGATCAGGTAGACCGGCGTCCTGCCCGTGGCGCACCACAGGGACGCGATCTCGCGGGTGGCGTAGCTTTCGGCCACCTGCTTTTCAATCTCATAGGAAAACGTGATGATGCACGCATCCACTTCCACCGCGTCCTCCTTGACGACGGGGTTGATGATGGCCGGGGAGAGGTTGTCGAAGCTGTCTGTGATCATGGCAGGTCATCTCCTTTTCCTGAGCGCTGAAGGGCAGGGTCATTCACCGCGCCTTTTCACGATCCGCGAGGCGATAGACCAGCACGGTCTGGGCCATGGTGACCAGCATCACGGCGAGCACCAGAATCAGCGCGCCGTCGTAGCTGTGGGTGACGTCGTAGATCACGCCCAGCAGCGGGTAGGCCAGGGCGTTGGCGGCGGTGACGCACAGGGAGATTTTCGGATAGATTTTGCTGTAGCGCTCAGGGCTGAACAGCTCGCGGCAGACCATCACCATGCCCACCGTCGGGATGGCGTAGCTCAGGCCGATCAGGGCGGCGCTGAACAGCATGAGGCCGGAGGACGCCGCGCGCAGCAGGGTCAGGATGCCCAGGGCGATGGCCGTGCCGTAGATCAGCACGGAGCGCTTCAGCCCCAGGTGGTCCGTCATGGAGCCGAAGACGAACTTGCCGCCCGTGTTGGCGATGAGCACCACGGTCATCATCAGCACGCCGGTCTCCTCCATGCCGCGGCTGAGGGCCAGGGATTTGAAGAGCTGGGGCAGGGCCGACACGAAGGAGGCCAGGGAGCACAGGCAGCCGGCCAGCAGCACCACCGCGATGGAGCGCGAGTCGCCCGTGCGCGCCGCCGGGGCGGCTCCCTTGCCCGTGACGGCGGCCTGCAGGGGTTCCAGGCCCTGATCCGCCGGGCGGAAGGAGATGGGCAGCAGGATCGCGGGCAGGTTCAGGGCGACGGCGACGGCGGCAGCCGCCAGGTAGGCGCCGCGCCAGCCCACCGCGTTGATCACGGCCTGCAGGGCCGGGTTGAGCACCGCGCCGGCCAGGCCGGAGCAGGCCAGCACCAGGCTGCTGATGAAGCCGGTGTCCGAGCGGAACCAGCAGCCCACCACCGTGGTCGCCAGCACGTTGCCCACCAGGCCGCCGGCGAACCCGCGGATGCCGTTGAGGACATAGAGGGTGATGAGGCTCCGGCACAGGGAAAGGCCGGCGGTGGCGGCGGCGCAGACGGCCGTGCACACGGCGATCATCAGCTTGAAGTTTTTCGGGTTGATCCAGAGGGCCGAGATCATGCCCGCCAGGGCGAAGGCCAGGTTGCAGAAGGTCAGCGTCATGTTGACCGCCGCGGTCTCACAGCCCAGCTCCCGGGCGATGGGCACAAAAAAGAGTCCGCCTGTGTTGAGCAGAATGCCGACGGACGAGGCAATCAGACCGCACATGGCCAGGAGCACCATCAGGTATCTGCCGCGCGTCAGCTTCAGGGTTTGCATGGGTATCCTCCTCATCTGTGCGGAAGCTTGGTTTCCGCTTTCCGCAGGATGGAGTATAGCAGATTGCGGGGCTTTTGACAATTGCGGCGGCATGAACGGTATGCATGGCTTCGATTTGACATCATACTGATTCTTTCATATAATACAGAAGGACAAAAGCGGGGCGGCCGCCCTTTTTGTTGTCCCCCATCCCATGACGCTTCGGCGCAGATACAGAAAGAAGATCATGCATCATGGCAAACCGCAGCTCCACGGACAAGCAGGAACTCTTTGAACGGATGCCGGTGCCCAAGGCGCTGGCAACCATGGCCATCCCGACGATCATCAGCCAGCTCATCAACCTCGTCTACAACATGGTGGACGCCTTCTTCATTGGCCGCACGGGCAACTCCTACATGGTGGCGGCCACGTCCCTGACCCTCACGCTGGTGATGATGGTCACCGCGTTCAGCAACCTCTTCGGCATCGGCGGCGGCAGCCTGGTGGCCCGCCTGCAGGGCGCGAAGGAGACCGACGAGGCCAGGCGGGCCAGCGCCTACACCTTCTACGGGTGCATCCTCCTGGCGGCGGTCTACTCGGCGCTGATCGGCGTGTTCATGCAGCCGCTGCTGCGCTTCCTGGGCGCGTCCGCCGAGACCATCGGCTTTGCGTCCCAGTACACCTGGCTGGTGCTGGTGCTGGGCAGCGTGCCGGCGATGCTCTCCGCGGTGCTGGCGAACCTGCTGCGCAACGTGGGCTACGCGGACAAGGCCAGCAAGGGCCTGAGCATGGGCGGACTGCTGAACATCGCGCTGGATCCCCTGTTCATGTTCGTGCTGCTGCCCAAGGGCTCCGAGGTCGTGGGCGCGGCGCTGGCGACGCTGCTGAGCAACCTCGTCTCCTGCGCCTACCTGGTCGTCACCTACAGGAAGGCCGCGGAGACCGCGTCGCTGAGCATGAAGCTGGGAGAAGCCCGGCTGGTCAGCGGCTCCAGCAAAAAGCAGCTGTTTTCGGTGGGCATCCCCTCCGCGGCCCTGACGGGCCTCTTCGACCTGGCGAATGTCAGCGTGAACATGCTGGCCGCCGCCCACAGCGACCAGGTGCTGGCCGGCATGGGCATCACCATGAAGGTGGAGCGCATCCCCACGGCCATCAACCTGGGCATCTGCCAGGGCTCCATGCCCATCATCTCCTACAATTTCGCCTCCGGCAATCGGGAGCGCATGGACAAGACCATCAACACCGCGCGGCTCTGGGGCCTGTGCGTGTCGGCCTGCGGCATCCTGTTCTTCCAGCTCTTCGCCCCGCAGGTGTGTGGCCTGTTCATGGATACCTCCTCGGGCGAGGCGGCCCTGGCGACGGTGGGCTTCGCGACCCTGTTCATGAAGATCCGCTCGCTGGCCTCGCCGGTGCAGTTCATCAACTACCACAGCTCCTACTGCATGCAGGCCATGGGCAACGGCAAGGGCACCATCATCCACGCCGTGGTGCGCGAGATCGGCTTCTACATCCCCTTCATGATCATCCTGGACAAGCTCTTCGGCGAGACCGGCCTGGCCTGGGCGCTGCTGATCGCCGAGAGCTGCGGCGCGGCCTTCGCCCTGTGGATGCTGCATCACAGCAAAAAAGGGGTTCTTCACGTTTTCTTAGGGAAAGGACCGAAAAAAAGGTTGCAAAAAGAGCACAGAAGACTTCTAATTGTAGTTGCTACACCAACAAGAAGGAAGTC
>CADASK010000043.1 GCA_902790495.1 uncultured Eubacteriales bacterium | reverse complement strand
GGGTGCTGACAAGGAGAAGGCAGCCCTGATCGGCCACGCGCATTACACCTTCACGCAGCAGCGCTATCAGAGCGCCAACCTGCAGGACCTCGCGGCCGTGGTGGAGAGCATCGAATAACAGCAGCATACGGACGGACACTCATGCTCCTGTCAAATTGGCAGGAGCATTCCATTTTCGGAAAAATAACTCTGATCAGAAAAACATAATCCGATCGGAAAATAGGGTTCCGATCGGAAGAATGAAAGGCAGGTGAACGGAAGAAATGTATGCGGATGATCAGAAAGAAAAGAATTCTGACGAGCGTTTCATGATTTCCATCCCGCCAGGGTCAGGGGTGATGGTTTACTACCCACAACGGGCGAAAAACCTATTACCCACAAACTACCCACAAGCCCTTTTTCGGCCCTCAATTACCCACAAAACTACCCACAAAACTCATCCGAAAAATCGTGATCCAATCAGAATGATCATCGGCAGCGTCACCGCGAAGAGCAGCGTGGACATCAGCACACTCCGGGCCGCAAACTCCGGCTCCATGTTGTCCTGAATCGCGTAGATTGTGGTCAATGTGGCCGAAGGGCATGCCAGATAGACCAAAATGCATAGCCTTGCGGCCCCATCTACCGGCACCAGCAGCAGGATCGGCATGGTCAGCAGCGGGATCACCAGGTTGCGCAGGAGGGTCACCAGATAGCACCGTTTTTCCCTGAGAATCGCGCTCAGCCTGTTCTCGGACATCATCACGCCGATGATGATTAAGGTCATCGGGGTAATCATCGCGCCGGTGCTGCTGGCCACCGTCTGTACCGGCGCGGGCAGGTGAAGGCCCAGCACCAGCATCAGGATCAGCGCCACGGTGGACAGGTTGGGCAGCGTCGCCAGGTTGCGCAGGCTGAAGCGCTTGCCGGTGAACAGATTCAGCTGCCAGGTGAAGAAGAGCACGTTGAAGGCCACCAGCCCCACCGCGTTGCAGAGGATGGCGATGTCGCCGAAGAGCGCGCGGCACAGCGGCAGCCCCAGGAAGGTCAGGTTCGGGTAGCTCAGCAGGGAAGCCGTGGTGACGCGCATCGGCGTGGGCGTGCCCCGCAGGCGCTGCACCCAGAGGGACAGCGCCGTCGTCAGGGCGAACAGGGCCAGCATCAGCACGAGGATCAGCGCCAGGTTGCGCATATCCTCCGGGGTGATGGTCTGATTGCTGGCGGAGATGATGGTGAAGGGCAGGATCAGATCTGTGCAGATCCGGGTGAGGTATCTGCGCTGCTCGGGGTTGATCAGCTTGCGCCAGCCGGCGAGGTAGCCGATGGCCACGTAGAGCATGATGACCAGGATCTGGGACAGAACGATATCCATTGAAGGCATGGGTGGTGGTTTCCTCTCAATGATTGGATCTATTGGCCGATGATGTTTGCTGTCATTTTGCAGCAGGATTTCGCCGCCTGCGGGCGGCGACCAAAGGGCTTTGCGATCGCCCTTTGGAAACCTTCGCCCGCCAGCCTTGTTTTGTATAGTTGATCTTATTTAGATAGTGTCAAAGACTTAACCGTTCAGCTCAGTCCAGGCTTGCTGCAGAGACTCGATGATGGGGAGGTGCTGGGGGCAGGCGGCTTCGCAGGCGCCGCACTGGATGCACTTGTCAGCGCCCATGCCCTTCTCCTTGATCTGCCGCAGACCAAAATCCTGCGCGGGATCGGTGTTATACAGCGACACATTGTTCCACGCGGTAAAGATGCCGGGGATGTTCACGCCGTTCGGGCAGGGCATGCAGTATTTGCAGCCGGTGCAGCCGATCTTCGTGCGGCTCAGGTAAGCGGCGCGCACGTCGTCCATCAGCTTGAGTTCCTCCTCCGGCATGATGCCCGCGCCCACCGTGTCGAAGATGCGCAGGTTCTCGTCGATCTGCTCCGCCTCGTTGCAGCCGGAGAGCACCACGGAGACCTCGGGATGGTTGCACAGCCAGCGGAAGGCCCACTCCACCGGTGAGCGTTTCACCGGGAAGGCGTCGTAGAGCGCCTGCACATTGTCCGGGGCCTTCGACAGGCGGCCGCCCAGCAGGCCCTCCATGATGACCACTGGGATGCCCAGCCGTCCGGCCAGCTCCAGGCCCTTCGTGCCGGCCTGGTGATCCACGTCCATGAAGTTGTACTGGATCTGCACCATATCCCAGTCGGAATCCTGCAGGATGTACTCGAAGTCCTCATAGGGGCCGTGGAAGGAGAAGCACTTGTAGCGGATCTTCCCGGCCTTCTTCATCTCGTCGAAGAACTCGGGTGCGCCGATGGACTTGAAGTACTCCCACTTTTCGCGGTTGATGCCGTGCATCAGGTAGAAGTCGATTTGGTCGGTCTGCAGCTTGCCCAGCTCCTCCGCCAGCAGGGCCTCCATGCTGGCGCGGTCGTGCACCGCGCTGGAGGGCATCTTGGTGGCGATGGTGACCTTGTCGCGGTAGCCGTCGCGCAGGGCCTTGCCCAGCACGGTCTCGGAGGTCTTGCCGAGGTAGACGTAGGCGGTGTCGATGTAGGTGACGCCGCCGTCGATGGCCCGACGGATCAGGCTGATGGCTTTCTGTTCGTCGATGGTGCTGTCGCCGGAGGCCGCGCCGTTGAAGCGCATGCAGCCCAGGCCGAAGGCGGAGGCTTCGATGCCGAGTTTGCCCATGGTGCGGTATTTCATAAGGTTGACTCCTTCAAAGTGTTGTTTGCTCAGAGTGTTGTTTTCTTGTTTGGGCGGCAGGGGGTTCCGCGCCCTTTGCGGTCGGTCCGGGGCTGCCGCCCGCTCTCCGCTGAAAACGCCATAACATGGCGTTTTCCGGGCGCTCCGAGCCCCCTCCAACCCTTCGCCCGCCTCCATACAGTTGATAATTGATGATATGTATTATTGGACGCAGACCGTGACAGTTTCATCCTTGCTGTCCGTCAGTGTGACATGGGCCTTGCCCTGGGCGGTGGTCAGGGTGTAGCTGCCCTTGAAGCCGGTCAGGGTCAGGCGGCCGTCGCCGTCGGTGTGCAGGGTTTCGTGGGTCTCCCAGGCGCCGTGGATCAGGTGCTGCAGGGCGGTGTAGGAGGGCTTCAGGGTGTTGTCCTCGTGCACGAAGCCGCTCGGCGCCTTCAGCCAACAGCCGTCGTTGAAGTCCCAGGTCGTGATGGCCTCCACCAGCGGGTGGCTGAACAGCACCGTGTACATCTCGCTGATCTCGCGGGCCTGCCGCTCCTCGCCCTCGGGCGTGGAGGGCCAGCTGTCCACCTGCCAGTCGTTCAGGTCGACAATGTGCCCCGGCATGATGTCGCCGGAGATCAGCGTGTTCTCGGTGAAGTGGATCGGCAGGCCGAAGCGGGAGAAGCGCTCCAGCACGTCGCAGAGCTTCTCCATGCCCCAGTAGCCCTGGTGCTGGTGGCTCTGGATGCCGATGGCGCTGATGGGCACGCCGGCCTCCAGCAGACCCTCCAGCAGGATCTCATAGCTCACGCTGGTGTTGAAGTCGTTGATGAGCAGGGTGGCGTCCGGGTTGCTCTCCTTCGCCGCGGCGAAGACCTCCTTCACCAGGCGGATGCGCCCCAGCTCCTTGCAGATGCGGGTGATGGCGTTGTCGTACTTGTCGAACACCGGCATGATGACGACCTCGTTGATCACGTCCCACATGTCGATCACGCCCTTGTAGGCGGTGACGTCGCGGTGGATGCGCTCCAGCTGGCGGCGCAGGATCTCCGCGTTGTCGTAGGCCATGAGCCACGGCGCGCAGGCGGTGTGCCAGCACAGCGGATGGCCCTTGACCTGCACACCCCTCTCCCGCAGCCACTTCGCGGCAGCCATGGTCTCGGGGTAAGCGGGCTTGCCCTCCTCCGGCTCATAGCAGCCCCAGTAGAAGGGCAGGGTGCCGTAGTTGAACAGCCCCAGCCACTTCTCCATGCGCTCGCCCAGGAAGGCGCGCCGCCGCTCGTCCGCGGTCTTCATCATCGCCACGGTGTCGAAGGCGCCGCAGCCGAAGAGGAACTGGTGAGAGGTCTGGTCGGCCTGGACGGGAGCGCCGGCGATGGGGGTTCCATCGGGATGGGTGAGGCGCAGGCGAAGCGTCGCCTGGCGATGACTGAGTTGGTTCATCTGAAGCCATCCTTTCCTGTAAAGAGAGTTTGGGATGTTCCGTCTGTATCTTGACAGCAGGGGGATTTCGCCGCCTGTGGGCGGCGACCAAAGGGCTTTGCGATCGCCCTTTGGAAACCTTCGCCCGCAGTCTTTATCCGTCTTAGACCATCATCTGATAGATCCAACGCAGCCGGCCGGCGTGATTCCGGTGGATGCCCACGCCCGGAAGCGTCAAGCTCCATTGCCATTATAAACCATGGATGCCACGTGAAGTCAAGCACATTTTGGGGCAAAAAGGCGCACCAAATGATGGATCTTTCCTCCACCTGCGCTCCCGCCCGGCGCAAGCGGCGCGGCCTGTGCCCGCGGTTCTGCATCTTCGGCGCACGCCGTGAAACGTTTTCACAGCGAAAGTTTGCGTCTATCGCAAATTTTGACGCGCTGGAAAGCAACGATTGAGCTTTTTTTGTGCATTTTTCTCTTGCGCAAATGTAGAAAAATGACTATACTAAAACCAACAAAGAAAACTCCATCCCAACCGACCGAAAAGGAGGAACCTACATGAAGAAGCTGTTTGCTGTACTGCTGTCTGTGATGCTGCTCGCGTCGCTGCTGCCGATGGCGATGGCCGAGGGCCAGGAGCCCATCACCGTCACCGTGTTCCGCGGCGATCCCGGCGACCAGCCCACCGAGGACAACAAGATCTACAAGAAGATCGAAGACGAGCTCGGCATCAAGTTTGAGATCGAGTTCCTGGCCGGCAATCTGGACGAGACCCTGGGCCTCAAGATCGCCGACGACGTGTATCCGGATCTGTTCGACGGCGGCAACAGCGCCGAGACCCTGGAGAACGCCGAGGTTCTGATCGACCTCCTCCCCTATATCACCGAGGAGAAGACCCCGAACCTCTACAAGCACATCTACACCAACGACCGCATCAAGCAGCTGACCACCGATGACGGCAAGCTGTACATCATCCCCAACTACGGCATCAACTACAATGCCCAGATCCAGAACTACTGCAACGGCCCCGCCTTCTTCATCCAGAAGCAGGTCATCGCCTGGAACAACTATCAGGTGCCGAAGACCCTGAACGAGTACTTCGACCTGATCGAGCGCTTCCTGGCCGCCAATCCCACCACCCCCGACGGCACTCCCTACCAGGGCTTCGCGATCCTGTGCGAGGGCTGGCGCCACTTCTGCCTGATCAACCCCGTGCAGCACCTGATGGGCCGCCCGAACGACGGCGAAGTGCTGATCGACGTGAACGATCCTGGCTTCCACACCGAGACCTTCATCGACAAGCCCTATGCGAAGGCCTACTATGCCAAGCTGAACGAGGAGTATCACAAGGGCCTCATCAGCAAGGACACCTTCGTCATGA
The DNA here is from genome assembly GCA_902790495.1 of uncultured Eubacteriales bacterium. GTDB lineage: Bacteria > Bacillota > Clostridia > Christensenellales > Aristaeellaceae > RUG11272. The sequence continues at coordinate 16,218 of CADASK010000043.1, read as the reverse complement.
ACTATGACCAGTACATCGCGGCCCTGTCCAACGGCACCGTGCTGGGCATGTTCGACCAGACCTGGGACTTCGGCACCGCCACCGCCTCTCTGGAGACCTCCGGCATGTATGCCAACACCTACCTGGCTCTGCCCCTGGTGTACGATCCCGAGTACGTGGACGGCAAGGTCATCGAGGAGCACTACCTCAACGGCACCGTCATGAACAAGGACCGCGGCTTCGGCATCTCCACCAGCTGCAAGTATCCCGAGCGCATGGTGCAGCTGATGGAAACCCTGCTCTCCGACGAATGGCAGAAGACCCTGCAGTGGGGCTTCGAGGGTGAGGACTACTCCGTGGAGAACGGCCGCATGCTGATGACCCGCGAGCAGTACGTCAACCGCTCCGACGCCAAGTGGCAGCGCGCCAACCAGGCCAAGGCCATCTGGGAATCCATGCCCAAGAAGCAGGGCACCATGGACGACGGCAACGCCTGGGATCCCGGCAACCAGCCCGAGATCTACTTCGAGCAGATGAGCGACTATGACAAGGAATTCTACGCTGCCTGCGGCGTGAAGAAGCCCGCTGACTTCTTCAACGCTCCGATCGAGCTGGCTCCCTACGGCGAGGCCTGGCAGATCGACAAGGCCCCCATCGACATCGACTACAACGACTTCCTGGCCATCCAGGACCGTTGGCTGCCCACCATCATCACCTGCGATCCGGCCGAGCTGGACGCCAACTGGGACGCCTTCGTGGCTGAGATCACACCCAGCGCCACCGTGTACACCGACTTCATGCAGGCTGAAGTGCTGAAGCTCGTCGAGCAGGCGCTCAACTGATCACTTGCCCTTGATCAGGGGGAGGGAGGGTTCGCTCCCTCCCCCTGAATTTTCTTGAAAGGAGCGGCACAGCTCATGAGCACAGTCACAAAGGTGCAAAAGCCTACCATAACGCCAAAGAAGAAAAAGGGATTCTTCCAGTCTCTTGGGAAGCAATGGCAGCTGATGATCATGTCGGTGCCCATGCTCCTGTACGTTCTGCTGTTCAACTACGGCCCGCTGTGGGGCTGGCTGACGGCCTTCCAGGACTACCAGCCCAAGAAGGGCCTGGCCGGCAGCGCATGGGTCGGACTGGACAACTTCAGGTTCCTGTTCGGCCGCGAGGACTTCCGCCTGGCCATCCGCAACACCCTGGCCATGAGCGTCATCAACCTCGTGCTGGGCACCGTATCCGCGGTGCTGCTGGCCGTGCTGCTCAACGAGGTGCGCAACCGCACCTTCAAGCGCACCGTGCAGACGGTCACCTACCTCCCCCACTTCCTGAGCATGGTCATCGTCGTCAGCATGGCGCAGAACATCTTCGCCAGCAACGGCCCCATCAACCAGATGCTCCTCTCCCTGGGTCTGGTGAAGGATCCCGTGTTCTTCCTGGGCAAGGGCGAATACTTCTGGTGGCTGGTCGGCGTGATCAACGTCTGGAAGGAGGTCGGCTGGAACACCATCATCTACATCGCGGCCATGACCTCCATCGACCCCTGCCTGTATGAGGCAGCATCCATCGACGGCGCGGGCCGCTTCCAGCGCATCCTGCACGTGACGCTGCCGGGCATCAAGTCCACCTTCATGGTGCTACTGATCATGAACATCGGCCACCTGATGGAAGCCGGCTTCGAGATCCAGTACCTGCTGCGCTCCGGCCTGACGATGAAGTATTCCGACACGATCGACGTGTTCGCCCTGATCTACTCCTTCGGCTCGTCCAAGCCGCACTACTCCTACGGCACGGCCGCCGGCATGTTCAAGAGCATCGTCGGCATCATCCTGCTCTTCGGCGCAAACAAGATCGCCCAGGCGCTGGATGAGGACACATTGATCTGAGAAGGGAGGGCTATCCTGTGACAACCGCGAATGTGCAAGTGAAAAAGAGCAAGAAGAGGAAGGATATCGCCTTCCCCATCGTCAACACGATCATCCTGTGTCTTCTGATGTTCATCACCCTCTTCCCCGTGCTGAACACCGTGGCCTACTCCTTCAACGACGGCATGGACGCCGTGAAGGGCGGCATCACCATCTGGCCCCGGGTCTTCTCCACCGACGCCTACACCGAGCTGCTGACGGACAGCGCCGTGTACCAGGCCTTCTGGATCTCCCTGACCAAGACAGTGATCACCACCCTGACCAACCTGTTCTTCACCTCCATGCTGGCCTACGCGCTCAGCCGCAAGGAGTATGTGCTGCGCAAGTTCATCACCACCGTGCTGGTGCTGACCATGTACGTCAACGCGGGCCTGATCCCCAACTACCTGCTCATCTCCACCACGCTGAAGCTGAAGAACACCTACTGGGTTTACATCATCCCGACCATGTTCTCCTGCTTCAACATGATCGTGATCCGCACCTACATCCTGGGTCTGCCGGAGGCGCTGGTGGAATCCGCCCGCATCGACGGCGCGGGTGACCTGCGGGCCTTCTTCCAGATCATCCTGCCGCTGTGCCTGCCCGTCATGGCGACCGTCGCCCTGTTCGTGGCCGTGGGCGCGTGGAACTCCTGGTTCGACACCTACCTCTACAACGGCAGCAAGAAGAACCTCTACACCCTGCAGTACCTGCTGCGCATGAAGCTGGCTACCACCCAGAACAGCTCCAACGCCGCCAGCTCCACCGCCGACGCGCTGGCCTCCTCCTCGAAGGTCGCGCCCATCACCGTGCGCTCCGCCATCTCCGTGGTGTCCGCGGTGCCGATCCTGATCGTCTATCCCTTCCTGCAGAAGTATTTCGTCACCGGCATGGCGCTGGGCAGCGTGAAGGGTTAAAAGTAGAAGTCCGCGCGCGAAGGGTTGTCAGGGGCGATCGCAAAGCCCCTGACCCGCGCTCGCGGGCGCGGAACCCCCACAGATGTGGAATTCTGCATCTGAATGCAAATTGTGAGCACATTCACCTAAGCTTTTCTCAGAGAGGAGGACTCGATATGGAACTCAGGCAGCCCGAGGCGTCCGTCAAAAGCCGTTTCCCCGACGGTTTCCGCATCCTCAAGGGAAAGCAGGAGTACATCACCTATGTCGATCACTCCTCCATCCGCATCTGGGCCTCCGCCCTGGCGACCCACTACGACACCCACATGCACTCGGCCATCGAGATTATCATGCCCTACAGCGGAGCCTCCACCTACCAGTTGGCGGACGAGACCTATGAGGTGCGCCGGGGGGAGATCCTCTTCATCCCCTCCGGCTGCTCCCATTCCCTTACCGAGAGCTCCGAGACCGTGCGGCATCTGCTGCTGTTCGAGCCCAGCCCGCTGATGAACCTCAGCGACGTGCCGAGCATCGAGCCGCTGATGCGCAAGCCGATCTACCTGCAGGAGGACAACGTGCTGCGGCGCGAGGTGGCGGACCTCCTCAGCCGGGTCATCGACTGCTACAGCCTGCAGGAGCCCATGTGGAACCTGCAGTGCTACTCCTACCTGCTGATGGTCTACTCTCTGCTGGGCCGGGAGTACCTGCGCCACGCGTCGCCGAAGGAGGAGGACGAGCGGCTGAGCATCGACTCCCCCATCATGAACAGCGCCATCACCTACATCAACGAGCACTACATGGAGGACATCTCCCTGGAGCAGGTGGCGGCCTTCGCGGGCTTCTCGAAGTACTACTTCTCGCGCACCTTCAAGAGCTTCGCGGGCATGTCCTTCTCGGACTTCCTCACCCAGCGGCGGCTGACCGCGGCCTCCGACCTGCTGGTGCGCACCAACCAGTCCATTCAGCACGTGGCGACGTCCTCGGGCTTCGCCAGCACCGCGACCTTCAACCGTGTGTTCCGGGATCACAAGAACTGCACGCCGACGCAGTATCGGGCGATCTACAGCTCGCTGATGATGCCGGATCCGAATACACCGGTGTTCGAGGATCACAGCTGAAGTGACAGGAGGGGATGAAAGCCTATGTCCTATCCCAATCTGCTCGCCCGGGCGGGCCTTTCGGAGGCGGAAACAGACCGGAGAATCCGATCTGTTTTTGATACCATCTTCTCCGACCCCGTCGAGGGCTTCTACCGCGACGTGGACGCGGACAGCGGCTGCATGATCGACACGGGCAATCATGACGCCCGCACCGAGGGCATGAGCTACGGCATGATGATGTGCGTGCAGATGGACGACCAGGCCCGGTTCGACCGGCTCTGGCGCTTCTCCACGCGCTACATGCTGCAGCGCCAGGGGAAATGGGAGGGCTACTTCGCCTGGTCGGTCAGCCCGGAGACCGGCGCCCACAACGCCGAGGGCCCCGCCCCGGACGGCGAGGAGTACTTCGCCATGGCGCTGATCCTGGCCCACCGCCGCTGGGGCAGTGCGGGCGACATCGACTACCTGGGCGACGCCCGGACGATCCTCCGTCACTGCCTCCACCAGCCGGAGCTGACCGGCGGCGAGGCCATGTGGTGTCCTGACAATCATCTCATCAAATTCATCCCGGACTGCGAGTTTTCCGATCCGAGCTATCACCTGCCCCACTTTTACCGCATGTTCGCGGAGGAGGCGGACGAGGGCGACCGTGCCTTCTGGCTGGAGGCCAGCCGGGCCAGCGAGCGGTACATCGCCGGCAGCGCCCACCCTGTCACCGGCCTCAGCCCGGAGTACACGGGCTACGACGGCGCGCCGATCCTCCTGTTCGGCAAGGGCTGGCCCTGGTATTCCGACGCCTATCGGGTCATGTCCAACATCGCGCTGGACAGCCTGTGGTTCGGCAGGCGGCCGGCCTACGAGGCCATCGCGCAGAACGTGCAGCGCTTCCTCGCCACCCAGCTGCCGGAGGAGAACTACCGCGCCTGCCTGCTGGACGGCACCCGCACCGAGGAGCCCGCCATGCACCCCACCGCCATCACCGCCTGCTGCGCCGCCTCGGTCATCGCCGGGGAGAGCGAGCAGGCCGATATGTGGCTGAAGCGCTTCGCCGTCCTGCCTCTGCGCAAGGGCCCCCGCCGCTACTACGACAACTGCCTCTACTTCTTCGCCCTGCTGATGCTAAGTGGTAGGTATAGCCACTTTGGTTCTTAGTAGCAGTTCTCACGCGAAGGGGTGGAGGGGGCTCGGAGCGCCCGGAAAACGCCATGTTATGGCGTTTTCAGCGGAGAGCGGGCAGCAGCCCCGGACCGATCGCAAAGCCCCCTCCCCGCGCCCGCAGGCGCGGAACCCCTGCAGCCGATGCAATCCGATCACATGAAAGAAGCTGATCGCTCATGATCCGTCGCGTTCTCACCGAGAACGGCTGGGTCCGCGGCCTCCCCGCCGCCGACCCCCGCGTCACCGCCTACAAGGGCATCCCCTACGCCGCGCCGCCCGTCGGAGGCAACCGCTGGCACGCGCCGCAGCCCTGCCCGGACTGGGATGGGGAGCTCTTCGCCTGCGACTTCTCGCCCATCCCGATGCAGGCCCCGATCCAGGCCGATCCCAACAGCCTCTACGACCGGGAGTGGCATGTGGACCGCGAGCAGCCCATGAGCGAGGACTGCCTGACGCTGAACATCTGGGCCCCCGCGGACGGCAGGAAAGACCTGCCCGTGTTCGTGTGGTTCTTCGGCGGCGGCCTGCAGGTGGGCTACAGCGCCGAAATGGAGTTCGACGGCGAGCGCCTGGCCCGCCGCGGCATCGTGGTGGTCACCCTGAACTACCGCGTGGGCGTCTTCGGCTTCCTCTGCCATCCTGAGATCACAGCGGAGGCCCCGGAAGCCCCGGCGAATTTCGGCTTCCTGGATCAGCAGGCGGCCCTGCGCTGGGTGCAGCGCAACATCGCGGCTTTCGGCGGAGACCCGAAGCGGGTGACCATCGGCGGCCAGTCCGCCGGCGGCATGAGCGTCTGCGCCCAGATGACCTGTCCCGCCAACGCGGGCCTGTTCCGGGCCGCCATCGTCCAGAGCGGCGTCTTCGCCAAGCCCTACCCCGCCGACCTGGGCCTGACCCACGGCTTTGCGGAGGCCCAGCGCACCGGCCAGCGCTTCTTCGACTTCATCGGCGTGCATTCCCTGGCCGAGGCCCGGGCGATGGATGCCGTCACCCTGCGGGACAAGGCCCTGGCCTGGGAGGCCATCCACGGCTGGGCCAAGTCCTTCGGCGAGGCAGTGGACGGCGTCTTCTCCACCCGGAGCAGCCAGGAATGGTACCTGCAGGAAGACCGCGTCCGCTGCCCCGTCCTGCTGGGCTCCACGGACAGTGAGTTCATGGTGGATGTGCCCGCCGCCACCCCGGAGGAGCTGCGCAACTTCGCGCGGGAGGCCTACGGCGACCGGGCCGACGCCTTCCTCGCCCTGTTCGACGGTGCGGAGAGCACTGAGGAGATCCAGGCCCGCGGCAGGCTGCAGTCCATCGCCTTTGCCATGCGCCTCGCTGCGGCCATGAACGCCCGCGGCAGCGCGCCCGCGCTGCTGTATCCCTACGTCTTCGCCGCCGACATCCCCGGCCCGGATCACCCCGGCACCTTCCACTCCGTGGATCTCTGGTTCTTCTTCGAGAGCCTGGCCAAGTGCTGGCGTCCCTTTGCCGGCAGGCATTACGACCTGGCGCGGCAGATGTGCGATTACTGGGCGAATTTCATTCGCACCGGCGATCCCAACGGCGCGGGCAGCCACGGGGAGCCACTGCCGGTCTGGCCGGCGGCCAATCCGGCTGATCCGCAGATCATGCGCTTTGCGGAGACAGCCGCGGCGGTTCGGAATCCTGTCAGCCCTATCGAAGGTTTTGTTCTTGACTGGGCGTTAAGTCATATGCTATAACACCTCTCGCGTCCCGACCTCGTGAAAGGAGCACACCATGAACCGTGAAGCAGCCCGCAGGAAAGCCGAAGCGCTGGTCGCGCAGATGACCGTGGAGGAGGCAGCGATGCAGCTGAGCTACCAGGCCCCCGCCATCCCCCGCCTCGGCGTCCCCTCCTACAACTGGTGGAACGAATCCCTGCACGGCGTGGCCCGCGCCGGGGCGGCCACCATGTTCCCGCAGTCCATCGCCATGGCCGCGACCTTCTCCACCGAGCTGATGCGGGAGATGGGCGAGGTCTGCGCCGAGGAGGGCCGTGCGAAGTACAACGCCGCCCAGCGCCACGGCGACCACGACATCTACAAGGGCCTCACCTTCTGGTCGCCCAACGTGAACATCTTCCGCGACCCGCGCTGGGGCCGGGGCCAGGAGACCCTCGGCGAGGATCCCTGCCTGACCAGCCGCATGGGCTGCGCCTTTGTGGAGGGCCTCCAGGGCGACGGCGAGACGCTGAAGGCCGCCGGCTGCGCAAAGCACTTCGCGGTGCACTCCGGCCCGGAAAGCCTTCGCCACGAGTTTGACGCCAAGGCCTCGCCCAAGGACATGGAGGAGACCTACCTGCCCGCCTTCCGCGCTCTGATCCAGGAGGCCGGCGTCGAGGCCGTGATGGGCGCGTACAACCGCACCAACGGCGAGGTGTGCTGCGCCTCCCCCGCCCTGCAGGCCCTGCTGCGCTCCTGGGGCTTCGAGGGTCACTTCCTCTCGGACTGCTGGGCCATCCGGGATTTCCACGAGTCCCACCACGTCACGGCCAACGGGGCCGAGTCCGCCGCCGAGGCCATCAACAACGGCTGCGACCTCAACTGCGGCTGCACCTATGAGCACAGCCTCATCGCCGCCTGGCAGGCTGGGCTGGTGAGCGAGGAGACCATCCGCGCCAGCGCCGTCCGCCTGTTCACGACCCGCTACCGCCTGGGCATCATGGGCGAGGGCAGCCCCTACGACAGCATCCCCTACGAGGTGGTGGAGTGCGACGCTCATCTGCAGAAGGCGGAGGACGCCGCCCGCCGCGCCTGCGTGCTGCTCAAGAACGACGGGATGCTCCCCCTCGACCCCGAGAAGCTGCGCACCGTCGGCGTCATCGGTCCCAACGCGGACAACCGCCGCGCCCTCACCGGCAACTACCACGGCACGGCCTCCCGCTACATTACCATTCAGGAGGGCCTGCAGGACGCCCTGCGCGGCAAGGCGCGGGTGCTCTGCTCCGAGGGCTGCCACCTCTTCCTGGACAAGCTGAGCGAGCTGAGCCAGTTCCAGGACGACCGCCTGGCCGAGGCTGTCACCGTGGCCGAGCACAGCGACGCCGTGGTGCTGGTGGTCGGCATGGACGAGACCATGGAGGGCGAGCAGGGCGATACCGGCAACGAGTACGGCTCCGAGGACAAGCGCGACCTGCTCCTGCCCCCGTCCCAGCGCAGGCTGATGGACGCGGTGCTGACGGTCGGCAAGCCCACCGTCATCGTGCTGATGACCGGCAGCGCCATCGACCTGGCCGACGCGGGTGAGAATGCCAACGCCGTGCTGATGGCCTGGTATCCCGGCGCCCAGGGCGGCAAGGCCGTGGCCGATCTGCTGCTGGGCAAGGCCTCGCCCAGCGGCAAGCTGCCCGTCACCTTCTATCACAACGCCCAGCTGCAGGAGATGCCCGCCTTCACGGACTACAGCCTGCAGGGCCGCACCTACCGCTACTTCCGCGGCGAGCCCCTCTATCCCTTCGGCTACGGCCTGACCTACGGCGACGTGCGCGTCACCGAAGCCAGCGCCGCGAAGACTGATGGCGGCATCACAGTCACCGCCGCCCTGCGCAACGACGGCGCGCGCGGCACCGAGGACGTGCTGCAGGTCTACGCCCAGAACGAGGACAGCAGCAACGCCCCGCTGCACCCGCGCCTGGTCGCCTTCCGCCGCGTGGCCGTGCCCGCCGGGGAGGCTGTGACGGTCGAGGTGACTGTGCCTGAGGAGGCCCTGCTGGTCGTCAATGAGCAGGGGCAGAGGGTTGCCGAGGGCAAGCCGGTGCTCTATGTCGGCATGAATCAGCCGGACGGGCGGTCTGAAAAGCTGACGGGGCATGCATGTATCAAGATTGCGTGGCCACAGTCATGAGCTTCACAACACACGAAATGCTTCCCGGCGTCTTCCACATCCAGGACGCCATGGGCGTCTCCATGACGCTGCTGTGCGGCACGGAGCGCGCGCTGCTGGTGGATACCGGCTACGGCCTGGAGGACGTCGCCGCGCACATCCGGTCGCTGACCGATCTCCCGCTGACCGTGGTGCTGACCCATGGCCACCACGATCACGCCCTCGGCAGCCGCTGGTTCGACCGTGTGCTGCTCCTGCCCGAAGAGCTGCCGGTCTGGCAGACCTACACGGGCGAGCGCTGGCAGCGGCACGTGCTCCGGGGCGCGGCGGACAAGGGCCTGGCGGTGGACGAGGAGAGCTTTCTCAGCGCCGCCATGCCGGAACCGGGCTTGATCACCGATATCTGCTTCTATCTGGGCGGGCTGACCGCCGAGATCATCCCCTGCCCCGGCCACACGCCCGGCAGCTTGGTGGTCTTCGTGCCGGAGCGCGGTCTGCTGCTGACCGGCGACGACTGGAACCCCTGCACCTGGCTCTTCTTCCCCGAAGCCCTGCCCGTGGCAGCCTACCGAACCCACGTGCGCGGGCTGCTGCGCCTGCCCTTCACCCACATCCTGTGCTCCCACCGGGAGCGCCTGTATCCGAGGCGGATGCTCGAGGTCTTCCTCGACGGCCTCACCGACGAGGCCCTGCGCCTGGCCCAGCCCAGCGGCGAGGGCGAAGCGGTCGGTGTCCGCACGAGAACCGCCCGCCTGCCGGAGGATCAGGTGCTGGTGTTTGATGCCGACAAGGCGGAGGTGTCCTATGCAGACTGCCGTTGACCTTCATCCCGCGTGGCTTGGCGAAGCCCACATGCCCGTCATGCTGCCGCCTTCGACGCCCTACGAGGCTGCTCAGCGCGAGCTGGGCGCCTTTTTCGCGGGCCGCGCCGGGCGGACCGCCCTCCGGCTGGAGCCCGGGATGGGCGAAGCCTACGCCATCCAGCCCGAAGCGGACGGCTATGTGATCACCGGCGGGGAAAGCGGCGTGCTCTACGGGGCCTTCGCGCTGATCCGCGCCCTGCGCGCCGGAAGCCCGCTCCCGGAAGGCCGGCAAGCCCCTGCCTACGCCCTGCGCATGCTGAACTGCTGGGACAACATGAACGGCACCGTCGAGCGCGGCTACGCGGGCCGCTCCCTCTGGTTTGAGGACAACGCCTTCTGCTACGACCCGGCCCGCATCAACGCCCTGGGACGGATGCTCGCCAGCGTGGGCGTCAACGTCCTCTGCCTCAACAACGTCAACGTCGCCGAGCCGGCCCAGGAGCTGATCGGCGATCTGCTGCCCCAGCTGGCTGATTTCGCGGCCCTCCTGCGGCCCTGGGCCGTGCGCCTGATGGTCTCCATCGACTTCTCCATGCCCGTGCGCGACGGCCTGGACACCGCGGATCCCCTCGACCCCCGGGTGGCCGCCTGGTGGCGGGAGCGCGCCTCCCGCGTCTACGAGGCCATCCCAGACCTGGCCGGCTTCCTGGTCAAGGCCGACAGCGAGCACCGGCCCGGCCCCCACACCTACGGCCGCACCCACGCCGAGGGGGCCAATATGCTGGCCGACGCCCTCCGCCCCCACGGCGGCGCGCTCGTCTGGCGGGCCTTCGTCTACAACTGCAAGCAGGACTGGCGGGACACCGCCACCGACCGCCCCTGCGCGGCCTATGACCTCTATCGCCCGCTGGACGGCGCCTTCGCGGAGAACGTCATCCTCCAGGTGAAGTACGGCCCCTACGACTTCCAGGTGCGGGAGCCCGTCTCGCCCCTGCTCCTCGGCATGCCCCGCACTGCCCTCTCGCTGGAGCTGCAGCTGGCCCAGGAGTACACCGGCCACCAGATCGATATCTTCGCGATGCCGCCCATGTGGCGCGAGGTGCTGGACACTGTCGGGCCGCAGCGCATCCGCGCCATCGCCGCCGTCAGCAACCTGGGCCGGGACGCCAACTGGACAGGCCATCCCTTCGCCCAGCTGAACCTGTACGCCTTCGGCTGCTTCGCCTGGGATCCGCAGGCCGATCCCGAGACCGTGACCCGCGCGTGGATCCGCCTGACCTACCCGGTCTTCAGCGCGGCCCAGGAGGACACCCTCGCCCGCCTGCTGATGCGCAGCCGCGAGGTCTACGAGCGCTACACCGCGCCGCTGGGTCTGTGCTGGATGGTTCGGCCCGAGACCCACTACGGCCCCAGCCCCTACGGCTACGAATTCCAGGCCTGGGGCACCTACAACCGCGCCGATCGGAATGCCGTGGGCATTGACCGGACGGCCAACGGAACCGGCTACGTGCTGCAGTATCCCGAGGCCCTGCGCAGCCTCTACGAGCAACCCGAGACCTGCCCGGACGAGCTGCTGCTCTTCTTCCACCGCCTGCCCTACGGCTGGCGGATGCGGGATGGCCGCACCCTGATCCAGCGCATCTACGACGACCACTTCGACGGCTGCGCCCAGGCGGAGGCCATGCAGGCCGAACTGGAGACGCTCCCCTTCCCCGGCCGGGACAGCCAGGTCATCCGCGAGCGGATGGCGCTGCAGGTCATGAACGCCCGCGAGTGGCGGGACGTGGTGAATACCTTCTTCTTCCGCTTCAGCGGCGCGCCGGACGCAAACGGACGCGTGATTTACCCCTGAATGTGTGGAAACTGCTCCTCTTGTGAAGCAATGATTGACAAACGAAAACGCGTTGTGTTATGATGCATCTTGGCGGAACACGCCGCTTTCGGCCTCACTTCACTCTGGAGGATTTGATTATGATTCATCTTGTGATCGACAGCATCTCGGACATCGGCCCGGCGGAGGCCGCTGCCCTCGGTGTAGAGCTGCTGATCCTGCCCGTCCGCTTCGGCGAGGAGGAATTCCACGAAGGCGTGGATCTGACCCGCGAAGAGTTTTATCAGCGTCTGCGCGCCTGCACGGACAGCCTGCCCAAGACCAGCCAGATCACCCCGGACCAGTACAAGAAGGTTTTCCGCCGTCTGACGGAGAACGAGGGCGACGAGGTGGTCTGCCTGGTCGGCTCCTCCAAGCTCTCCGGCTGCTGCCAGTCCGCCCGCGTCGCCCGCGAGATGCTCAGAAACCCGGAGCGCGTGATTGTGATCGACTCCAAGATCGCCATCTCCGGCTACGCCCTGCTGGCGCGGATGGCCGCGGCCTACCGTCCCCTGTGCACCACGGCGCAGGAACTGGCGGATTATATCGTCTCCCTGCGCGACCATCAACGCACCTACGGCCAGGCGGACGATCTGCGCTACCTGGTTCTGGGCGGCCGCCTGAATCCCGCCATTGCCAAGGCGGGCACGGCCCTGCACATCAAGCCGATGCTGGTTTTCGAGCACGGCGAGGTGCACCAGGCCGGCCTGGTGCGCGGCAAGGACAAGGCCCTGCCCTGGTACGCGGACAAGCTGCGCCAGTACCCGCCGCGCACGGACATTCCCCTGGTGATTGCGGGCGCGGACTGCCCGGAGACCGTGGAGCGGACGAAGGCCTACCTGTCCTCCCTGGATATCGACCTGCCGCCCATCGAGACGATGGATGTCGGCCCGGTGGTGGGCACCTACGTCGGTCCCGGCCTGATCGCCGTCTCCTGGATCGAAGCCTGAGGCGGGTGCACCGTCGCTCCGCCTTCCGCCAGGTCAGCGTGGTGACGCATGTCAGCGACCCCGGCAAGGATAGATTGTTCATCATTTTTTAACAATTTACCCCTTGCAAAAGTTCTGATATGTGATATACTAAGTAAGCTGACTTGCGGATGCTGATGTAGCTCAGTCGGTAGAGCGCATCCTTGGTAAGGATGAGGTCACCAGTTCAAATCTGGTCATCAGCTCCAAAAACCCTTGAAATCATTGAGGTTTCAAGGGTTTTACTTTATCCATTCATAATCGCATCAATTCGAGGCAGCCCAAAAGGCCCCCGAAAAGGCCCCCATGAAACCATAATGACTTCGCTTGGTTTCAATCCTTTCTCACAACAAAGATTCCGCGCTGCAATGACGGCAGGATTTTCGCCCTTCCCCCTTGCAGCCCTTCCTCACCCTCCATCCCACGCGCGCTCATCCCTTCCCTCACCGTTAGCCTTTCTTTCCCCTGGACGCTCGGCCCTTCCTGTGGTATGATAAAAGTCCATGGAGAACCAAGGAGGGAGCGTTATGCGCAGCAGAAGGATCCATCAGGGGTGGCTGTTCGGCCTGGGCCGGGAGGATCAAGCCAGGCGGCTTCGCGGGCTGCAGGAGGACCGGACGGTGAACCTGCCCCACGATTACATGATCGAGAGCGACGTCTACGCCGAGGCAGTCCCCGGGGCGGCCAGCGGCTATTACAGCGCGGGCGTGGCCCACTACGCCAGGGAGATCGACATCCCCGCCGAGTGGGAGGGCGATCAGATCTTCCTGCGGCTGGACGGCGCCATGATGAACGCCACCGTCGAGGTGAACGGCGACAAGGCCGCGCTGCAGCACTACGGCTACGCGCCCTTCGAGGCGGACATCACGCGCCTCGTGTACCCCGGGCAGACGAACCGCGTCGTCATCACCATGAACCCCAGCATGCAGCCGAATTCCCGGTGGTATTCCGGCGCGGGCCTCTTCCGGGATGTGGAGCTGGTGCACACGCCGAAGCTGCGCATCGCCTTCGGCGGCCTCTCCGGGTACACGAAGAAGCTTGAATGCAGCGCGGACGGCGCGCCGGAGACCGCCTACCTGCAGGTATCCGCCGAGATCAAAAACGAAACCGCCGAGAGCCGGCTGGCGGAGGTGACCTTCGCCCTGATCAGCGACGCCACCGGCGAAACCGTGAAGACCAGCCGCACCCTGACCCAGGTGCAGCCGCTGAGTGCCGGCACCGCGTACATGACGCTGACGGTGGACGCGCCGCTCCTGTGGGACGCGGAGCACCCGCAGCTGTACCGCCTGCAGGCCACCGTGAAGGACGCGGGCGCCTTCAAGACCCACATCATCCCGAGCGCCCATCCCACGGAGGACACCGAGAGCGTGCTCTTCGGCATCCGCACCGTCGAGGCGGACGTGAAGCACGGCCTGCGGATCAACGGCAAGGAGGTCAAGCTGCGCGGCGGCTGCCTCCACCACGACAACGGCCCCATCGGCGCGGTGTCCCTCTACGACGCGGAGGCGCGCAAGGTGAGGAAGCTCCAGGAGGTGGGCTTCAACGCCATCCGCACCACCCACAACCCGCCCTCCGCCGCCCTGATCGAGGCTTGCGACCGGCTGGGCATGTACGTGTTCGACGAGGCCTTTGACGCCTGGGGCATGGGCAAGCAGCCCGGCGACTACAACCAGTTCTTTGCAAGCGACTGGGAGAAGGATCTGACCGCCTTCGTGCGGCGCGACCGCTGCCATCCCTGCGTCATTCTCTGGTCCACCGGCAACGAGATCACCGAGCGCGCGGGCCTGGGCGAGGGCTATGCCTGGGACCGTCCGCCGGCTCGATCCCAGCCGCCCCGTCTCCAACGGCATCTGCTCCTTCTGGAACGGGCTGGACGACGCCCTGATGGCGGAGCAGATCCAGCACGGCTTCGGCAGCGGCGATCTGCAGAACGCCGACTTCAGCGGCGCGAGCGACCTGCTTTGGGAGCGGTACACCGAGGCCTTTGCCAACGGCCTGGACGTGGTGGGCTACAATTATCTCGAGGGCAAGTACGAGCAGGAACACCGGCTCTTCCCCGAGCGCGTGATCCTGGGCAGCGAAAACTTCCCCAAGGAGGTCGGCCTCCACTGGCCCATGATCGAAAAAACGCCGTGGATCATCGGCGATTTCACCTGGACAGCCTGGGATTACATCGGCGAGGCCGGCATCGGCAAGGCCACCTTCTATGCGCCCGGCGACCCGGACATCGGAAATCCCTGGGCGACTCCCTCCCCCTTCCCCTGGCGCACGGCCAACGACGCCGACATCGACGTGACGGGCGTGCTGCGGCCCCAGGGCGTCTATCGGCGCATCGTGTGGGGCAGCCTGGAGACCGGCCTCTTCTCCTACGATCCCGCCGTGACGGGCAAGGTGGAGACCCTGTCCAAGTGGGGCTTCCCCGGCGTGTGGGCCCACTGGAACTGGGCCGGCCGGGAAGAGCGTCCCGTGAACGTCGCTGTGTTCAGCGCCGCCGAGGAGGTGGAGCTGCTGCTGAACGGCGTCAGTCAGGGCCGCCTGAAGGCCGGCGAAGCGCCGGTGCAGGGCATGCCGCTGACCTTCCTGTTCCCCACGGTGTATCGGCCCGGCACGCTGGAGGCCGTCAGCTACACGTGTGGCCGCGAGGTCTCCCGCGCCATGCTGCAAACCACCGGCAGGCCCGCCGCCCTCCGTCTCACGGCTGAGACGGACGCCCTGCGCGCGGACGGCGCCTCTCTGTGCTACGTGCACGCGGAGCTGGTCGACGGGGACGGCCATGTGGTGCCCGATGCGGACGTGGCTCTGGAGGCCAGGGTGACCGGCGCTGCGGAGCTTTTAGGCTTCGGCAGCGGCAATCCCGTCACCGCGGAGAACTACAGCAAAGGCCGCTTCACCAGCTACCTGGGACGCGCCTTGGCCGTGCTGCGCGCGGGCTGCGAGGCCGGCGAGGCAAAGCTGACCGTCTCCGCCGAGGGCCTTGGCCAGGTCGAGCTCACGGTGCCCGTGGCGGAAGCGAAGGTGGAGCGGAGCTGACAGACGCACCCTGGTCGTGGACGATATGAAAACACGCCCTGATTTCAAATTGACAAGCCAGTACAATACCTCTATCATCTGAATCAGGTTAAGGCCTTACCGAATTCAGAGAAAAGAAGGGTGGAAAATGGCTTACAATTTGAACCAGGTTGCCATGATTACCGGGCTGACCACAAGAACACTGAGGAATCACCTGAAACAGGGCCTACTAAAAGGTGAAAAGATTGAAGGAAACTGGTGCTTCTCCGAGGACGAACTGGATACGTATATTGGCGATCCGTCCGTGAAACAGGCGATCATGGCGAAACAGCATGCCATTGTCTATGATTTCCTGGCAGATCCTTTGAAGAAAACGAATCGGATTTGCACCATCATGGATTTCCCCGTTTCCACAGAAGAAGCGCTGGACATCGCAAAATTCTTCGGCAAAGAGATTACAGATCACGGGCATGACATTGAGTTTCGGTATATCAACGAGAAGCATTACGCCCGGTTTATCCTGGCAGGTTCCGAAGAACAGGTTCATGATCTCATGAAATCCTACTATGAACGATAATATTTACACAGGTGCTTTCAGCGTCGCTCAAGATGAACCGCTTCCCGTCAAGTAGACAGTGAAATAAAAGACAAAATTGGGACAAAAAACTCTGGTGAACCAAATCGGAAACCAGAGTTTTTGCTTAGGAAA
>CADASK010000042.1:8360-27400 GCA_902790495.1 uncultured Eubacteriales bacterium | reverse complement strand
CGGGCGCGGGCAGGGGGCTTTGCGGTCGGTCCGGGGCTGCCGCCCGCTCTCCGCTGAAAACTCCATAACATGGAGTTTTCCGGGCGCTCCGAGCCCCCTCCAACCCTTCGCAGCCGCCCTTACAGCTTGGCTCCCCTCATAGGGGAGCTGTCATCGCGAAGCGATGACTGAGGGGTTGTCCTTTGCGGACGGCGGCAGGAGTTCCGCGCCTGCGGGCGCGGGCAGGGGGCTTTGCGGTCGCCCCCTGCACCCCTTCGCCCTCGCCTTGTTGTTGGCCTTTTACAATACTCAGATAAAGGAGAGCGTCATGCAGTTAGATTTTTCGATCATTCTCAATTGGCTGCCCCAGTTCGGATCAGCTTTGCTGGTCACGCTGGAGACCACCGTGTGCTCGCTGCTGCTGGGCCTGCTGCTGTCGATCCCGCTCTCGCTGTGCAAGATTGCCAACATCCGCCCGCTGCAGTGGTTCGCCTCCTTCTACACCTCCATCTTCCGCGGCGTGCCGCTGCTGGTGCAGGTGTTCATGATGTATTTTGGCATCCCGCTGGTGTTCCCGGTGAAGTTCACCGCCTTCCAGGCGGGCACCCTGGTCTTCGCCATGAACTCCGCGGCCTACATCTCCGAGAGCATGCGCGGCGGCATCAAGGCCATCGACCGCGGCCAGTATGAGGCCGCCATGGCCCTGGGCGTCCACTACCCCGGCATGATGAAGGACATCATTCTGCCCCAGGCCATCAAGAGCGTACTGCCCAGCCTGGTCAACGAATTCATCAGCCTGCTGAAGAACACCACCCTGATCGCCTCCATCGGTCTGGTGGACATCCTGCGCGTGGGCCAGCTCATCCAGAGCCGCACCTACCGCGCCTTCGAGCCGTTCTTCGCCATCTCCGTGTTTTACTATCTGCTGGTGATGGGTCTGTCCTTCCTGGGCAAGCTGCTGGAAAGGTGGGTGAACAAGAGTGATCGACGTTAAGGGTCTGTACAAGGATTTCGGCTCCCTGCACGTGCTGCGGGGCGTGAGCCTGCACGTGGACGAGGGCGAGATCATCTCCATCATCGGCCCCTCCGGCAGCGGCAAGTCCACCCTGCTGCGCTCCATCAACCTGCTGGAGAAGCCCACCTTCGGCGAGATCTGGGTCGAGAACCGGCTGATCACCCAGCCCGATCCCTACCTGCACTTCGACGTGATCCGGGCCTCCAACACCTACAAGGCCATGACCGCCGCCGGCAAGAGCGACGAGGACGCCATCCGGGAGATCAAGGAGGGCGATCTGCTGAAGGAGAAGGGCTTCTTCCAGCGCAAGGAAGGCGCGGCCTATCAGCAGCTGCTGAAGAAGATCATGGCCGACAGCTTTGAGGATGCCTACTCCGTGCGCCGCAAGGTGGGCATGGTGTTCCAGCACTTCAACCTCTTCCCCCACAAGACCGTGATGGAGAACATGATCTACGCGCCCATCAAGGTCAACAAGGTCGGCAAGGAGGAGGCCATCGCCAAGGCGCGCTCCCTGCTGGAGAGCGTGGGCATGCTCGCCAAGGCGGACGCCTACCCGGACACCCTCTCCGGCGGACAGAAGCAGCGCGTGGCCATCGCCCGCACCCTCGCCATGGAGCCGGACATCGTGCTCTTCGACGAGCCCACCTCCGCCCTGGACCCCGAGATGGTCAAGGAGGTGCTGGACGTCATCAAGCGCCTGGCCGGCACCGGCATGACGATGCTGCTGGTGACCCATGAGATGGGCTTCGCCCGCGAGGTCAGCGACCGCATCTGCTTCCTGGACGAGGGTGTGCTGATCGAGGACGCCCCGCCCGCGGTCTTCTTCTCGACCCCCAAGTCCGAGCGCGCGAAGACGTTCCTGGATAAAGTGTTGTAATCGTCAAATAATAAGTTGCCATTCTCGCAGCTGCCAAAAGGGGTGCAGGGGGCTCGGAGCGCCCGGAAAACGCCATGTTATGGCGTTTTCAGCGGAGAGCGGGCGGCAGCCCCGGACCGATCGCAAAGCCCCCTGCATTCCTTTGCGATGATCCCCAAGGAGGAACACCATGCCCCACCCCATCGACCTGGCTGCCTGGCCCCGCAAAGAAATCTTTGACTTCTACAACAGCGCCGATCCGCTCTACAGCGTCTCCTTCCGCATCGACGTGAGCGGCGTGTACCGCTACACCAAGCCCCGCGGCCTCAGCTTCTACCTGGGCCTGTGCTGGGCCGTCACCGAGGCCATGAACCGCGTGGAGAACTTCCGCTACGTCATCCGCGAGGGCCAGGTGTGGCTGCTGGACGAGCGCCGCCCCAGCTTCACCGACATCCGTCCGGACACCCACCTGTTCTACATGGTGACCCTCCCCATGGATCAGGATATCGACGCCTTCTGCCGCCGGGCGAAGGAGCAGAGCCGACAGCAGGATTTCTTCGTCGATCTGAGCACGGAGGGCGACGACCTGGTGCTGCTGTCCTGCCTGCCCACGGTGGACATGACCGGCATCACCACCAGCCGCTCCACCCGGCCGGACGACAGCATGCCCCGCGTCACCTGGGGCCGCTACACCGTCGACGCGGAGGGCCGCCGCACCCTCGGCATGGCGCTGGAGGTCAATCACCGGCTGATCGACGGCTACCACGTGGGCTGCTTCGTGACGGAGCTGGAGGCCGTGATCCGGGATCTCGGCGAGCGGGGCGCGCCGTGAACGTCTATGTGCCGGACTATCTCCCGGCCTTCCGCTGCATCGCCTCTGCCTGCCGCCACACCTGCTGCGCGGGCTGGGAGATCGACATCGACGCCGAGAGCCTCGCGCGCTACGAGCGCCTGCCGGGCGATTTCGGCGAGCGTGTGCGCCGGGGCATCAGCCGGGACGGCGCGGAGGGGACGCCGCACTTTCTTCTCACGGCGGATGAGCGCTGTCCCCTGCTCCGCCCGGACGGCCTGTGCGAGCTGATCCTGCGCGAGGGCGAGGACGCCCTGTGCCAGATCTGCCGCGACCACCCGCGCTTCCGCAGCTTCTACTCCTGCCGCGTGGAAATGGGTCTCGGCCTCGTGTGCGAGGAGGCCGCACGTCTGATCCTGACCAGCCCGCACCCCCTGCGGCTGATCCCGCTGCCCGGCACCGCTTTGGTGCCGGAGACGCCCACCGAGGACGAACGCTACCTCTTCGCCCTGCGGGAGGCGTGGATCGCCTCCCTGCCCCTGCAGGGCCCCGAGGCGCGGCTGATGGAAACGCTGATCCTCCGCCACCTGGGCGAGGCCGTATCCGACGGCCGCCTGGACGAGCGCATCGGCTTCATCCACCGCGCCTTCGATGCCATCACCGACGGATGGAAGGATGGGCAAATCGCCACCCTGGCCGAGCGGGCGCGGGTCTTCTCGGACCTGGTGGAGTATGACGATGAGAGGCTGGAGGCGTGGGTGGCGGGTGAGAGTACGGAGGATGTGATGGAGCAGTTGGCGCGTATCCCGTGAGTTTCCATAGAAAAACAGCACCTCTTGCGAAGTGCTGTTTTTGTATCCGATCATATTCCGTTTCAGTTCAGAAACCGAATGAAGCTCATTCCCTCCGGGGCGGCGAAGGGTGGAATCCCCTGCACGCCGGCAAGCTGCAGGCACAGGTAGCACAGGCCCAGCAGGGCGAGGTACACGCAGAAGCCGTGCAGGCTGTGCTTCTCGAACACCTTCAGCATCAGCCGCAGGGCGAAGAAGCCCGCCACGCAGGCCACCGCCAGGCCCACCAGCGTCGGTGCCAGAGCGACGTGCTCCAGCAGATGCTCGTCCATCGCGTGCTTGCCCTCCACCAGCAGGGATGCCGCCACAGCCGGGGCGCTCATCATGAAGGAGAACCTCGCCGCACCGCCGCGCTTCACGCCGCCGAACAGGCCGCCGGAGATGGTGGAGCCGGAGCGGGAGATGCCCGGCATCAGCGCGAAGCCCTGCAGCACGCCCATCAGGATGGCCTGCGGGAAGGAGGGCGTCGCCGTGCGCTCGCTCCAGCGCGCGCTGACCGCTTCCGCGATCAGCATCAGCAGCGACGTGCACAGGAAGGCCGCGCCCATGAACCAGCCGCTCTCAAACATGTCCATGTCGAACAGGACATAGAAGGCCAGCGTCGGCAGCGAGGCCACGAACAGCTTCAGCAGCGTCTTGTTGCGCACGGGATGCGCGATCATGTCGATCCACTCCCGCCAGAAGATCAGGAGGATCGGCACCAGCGTGCCCACGTGCAGCAGAATGTCAAAGATGCGGTTGGCGGGGTCCGCCCCGTCCATGCCCAGCAGCCAGCGGGCCAGCATCAGGTGCGCGCTGGAGGAGATGGGCAGAAACTCGCCGATGCCCTGCACCAGGCCGAGAATGGCGCCCTGGAGGGTATTCATGTGTCAGGCCTCCTTCTGAAAGTCGAGAGGCTTACAGCCTCAGTCCCGTGTGGCGATCCAGATATTGCTCACGCCGCTGTAGATCAGCGCCGCGCCGCCCAGCATCACCAGGGTGCGCACCGCGCCGAAGGGGTTGTTGAAGATGACCAGGCCGAGAACGATGGTCGCCGCGGCCATCAGGCAGGGCAGCCGCCAGCTGCCGTAGCCCGCCTTTTTCAAGTCGAGGGCCTTGAGCAGATTGATCACGCCGTTGCAGAGGATGGCGAGGCCCATCACCGTCGGGAAGAAGGCGATAACGCCCTCAGGCCTGGCGATCAGGTACGCGCCTGCGACGCAGGACAGCACCGCCCCCGCCAGGCTGAAGTAAGAGCTGGACGCCCGGTCGCGCACCCAGGCGAAGACGCTCGCCAGGCCGGAGATGGCCAGGCCCGCGCCGATGATCCGCACAGCCGTGGTCAGCGACTGCTCCGGCCAGAAGAGCAGCACCAGCCCAAACACGATCATGACGATGGAAACCAGAATGAGATCCTTGAAGATTCTGCGAAGCATGGTTGTATTCCTCTCACAGGGAAACATTTGGAAGGCATGCCGTCACCGGCCTTCGCCATCCTGCCCCTGCCACAGCGATTATACCACAGGGCGAGGGGAAAATGAAGAGTCTCTTCCGCTCCCTTTTCATCCATATAGCAAACCGGCCAGTCCCTCAGGGCGGGCATCCTCCCACCCCGGAGAACCGGCCGGTTTTTCATTCATTTTCTAACGGCAGTCTCACACCTGAAACAGCAGCTCCGCATAGGTCGGGAAGGGCCACATGTCCCGGGGCACCAGGGTCTCGGCGTCGTCCGCGGCGGCGCGCAGACCCTCCATGGCGGTCAGCACGTGGTCGCGCTGGTAGACCGCCTGGGCCAGGGCGTCCTGGCTGGTGTTCAGGTGGCGCACAGCCTCCTCCAGCGCCTCGATGCGGTCGCTGATGGCCGCGGCGTCCTGGGTCAGGCGCGTCAGCAGGCGCTCCTGGGCCACGGCGCTCAGCTCCGGCGCGTAGCGCTTCACGGCGCTCGCCTGGCCGGCGAGCTCGCCGGTGTAGCGCATCACGGCGGGCAGGATCTCCCGGCGCGCCATCGACAGGGCCGTCTCGGCCTCGATGCCGATGATCTTCACATAGTTTTCCAGCTTGATCTCGCAGCGGGCCCGCAGCTCGGTCTCGGTGAACACCCTGTGGCGGGTGAACAGGGCGACGTTCTTCTCGTCCGTCAGGTGCGGCAGGGCGTCCACGGCGGTGGGCAGATTGAGCAGGCCGCGCTTCTCGGCCTCGGCCACCCAGGTGGGCGAATAGCCGTTGCCGTTGAAGATGATCCGCTTGTGGGCGCTGATCTCCCGCACGATCAGGTCGTGCAGGGCCGCGTGGAAATCCTCCGCCTGCTCCAGCTCGTCCGCGTAGAGCCGCAGGGACTCGGCCACCGCCGTGTTCAGCACCACGTTGCAGTCGGAGATGGAGGCCGGCGCGCCCAGGGAGCGGAACTCGAACTTGTTGCCCGTGAAGGCGAAGGGCGAGGTGCGGTTGCGGTCGGTGTTGTCCCGCGGGATGCGGGGCAGCACGTGCACGCCCACGGTCATCAGCTGATGGCCGTGATCCACGTAGGCGGTGCCCTGCTCGAGGGCCTGGAGGATCTGGGTCAGCTCGTCGCCCAGGAAGATGGAGATGATGGCCGGCGGCGCCTCGTTGCCGCCCAGGCGGTGGTCGTTGCCCGCGCTGGCCACGGAGACCCGCAGCAGATCCTGGTAGACATCCACCGCGTGGATCACCGCCACCAGGAACAGCAGGAACTGGGCGCTCTCATAGGGCGAGTCGCCGGGGTCCAGCAGGTTGTAGCCGGTGTCCGTCACCATGCTCCAGTTGTTGTGCTTGCCGGAGCCGTTGACACCCGCGAAGGGCTTTTCCGCCAGCAGACAGATGAGGCCGTGGCGCTCGGCCACCTTCTTCATAACCTCCATGGTCAGCTGGTTGTGGTCGGCGGCGATGTTGCTCACGGTGTAGATGGGCGCCATCTCGTGCTGGGCCGGGGCCGCCTCGTTGTGCTCGGTCTTGGCGAGGACGCCAAGCTTCCACAGCTCGTCGTTGACCTCCCGCATGAAGGCCTGCACCCGCGGGCGGATCGCGCCGAAATAGTGGTCGCCCAGCTCCTGGCCCTTGGGCGGCTTCGCGCCGAAGAGGGTGCGGCCGGTGAAGATCAGGTCCATGCGCTGGCGGTAGAGCTTCTCATCCACCAGGAAATACTCCTGCTCCGGGCCGACGGTGGGCAGCACGCGGCGGGCGTCGCGGCCGAAGAGCTTCAGCACGCGCACCGCCTGGCGGGACAGGGCCTCCATGGAGCGCAGCAGGGGCGTCTTGGCGTCCAGCGCCTCGCCGCCGTAGGAGCAGTAGGCCGTGGGAATGCACAGCACGCCGTCCTTGATGAAGGCGTAGCTGGTCGGATCCCAGGCCGTGTAGCCCCGCGCCTCAAAGGTGGAGCGCAGACCGCCCGAGGGGAAGGAGGAGGCGTCGGGCTCGCCGCGCACCAGCTCGTTCCCGCTGAAGGACTCGATCACCCGGCCGTTCTCCACCGGGGTGATGAAGGCGTCATGCTTCTCCGCCGTGATGCCGGTCATGGGCTGGAACCAGTGGGTGTAGTGAGTCACGCCGTGGTCGATGGCCCACTCCTTCATCGCGTGGGCCACCACGCCCGCGATCTCGGGGTCCAGGTGCCGTCCCTCGTCGATGGTCTTCTTCAGGGCCTTATAGGTGTCCTTCGGCAGACGCTGGCGCATCACCTGATCGTTGAACACCAGGGACCCAAATAGCTCCTCCATGGACATGCGGCGAACCTCCTCAGCCTGCGCGGCGCTGTGCCGCAGGAATTGTTATGCATTGTATTATATCGGTTTTCAGGAGACTGTCAAGGGTCAGAACACCCGCGGTTCAAGAAGCATTCAGATCACAAAAAAGGCTTCCCCGCCAACGCGCTCGCCGCGCCTTTGGGGAAGCCCTTTGCAGCTTCTATGGCCGCTTAGTTGTTGATGGTGTCGGGCAGCTCGGGCGCCGGGGGCACGGTGGTCTCCGCCGCCTCGGTCGCAGCCGCCTCGGTCTCAGCCGCGGGCGCTTCGGTGGCCGTGTCGGTCTCGGTGGCCGCAGCGGGCGCGTCCGTCACAGCGGGGGTCTCGGAGGCGTCGCTCGGGGTAGCCTCGCCGCCGAAGTCGCTGAAGGTCGCCACAACCTGGGCGTCCACCGCCAGGCGGCGCTGCTCCGCGCAGAACTCCACCTTCTCCTTGGCGTCCTCGTAGTCACCGGCCTTCATGTAATTCTCCATCGCCTTGTCCCACTCGGCGGCGTTCTCATAGCGCACGCCCTGGGCGTAGTAGATGGCCTGGAGCTTCACGGCCGCGTCCTTGTAATCGCCCGCCTTGGTGAAGGCCGCGAAGGCGCCGACCTCGTCGCCGGCCTCCAGCAGCTGCTCGCCCTCGGCGTAGAAGGGCTCGAGGATGCGCTCCTTGGCGTCGGAGTAATCGCCGGCCTTGGCGAAGGCCTCGCTGGCCTCCTCCCACTTGCCTTCCTCCATGCACTTCTCGGCCTTGTGGTACCACACGGCCTTGGCCTGGATCGCGGCGTCGGAGAACTCGCCCAGCGCCTCAAACTGCTTGACCGCTTCCTCCCACTCACCCGCGTTGACCATCGCGACGGCCTTGCGGTAGAGGGTTTCCAGGGCCATGCGTCCGGCGTCGCCGTAGGTGCCGAGGCTCTCGAAGGCCTCGTGGGCCTCGTCAAACTTGCCCTCGCCCAGCAGGGTCACAGCGGCCACGTAGCGCTCCTGGATGGCAGCGGCCTTGGCTGCGCCGTCCTCCACGTCGTCCGCCAGCACGTACATCTCATAGGCCTTGGCCAGGTCGCCGTCCGCCTCGGCCTTCTTGGCCAGCTCGGCGGCCGCAGTCTTGCGCAGGGCCTTGGCCTCGTCGGTCTCGATGCCCTCCAGGGCCTGCATGGCTTCCTCGCACTTGCCTTCCTCGGCCAGGGCCGTCGCCTTCGCCACGGCCACCGCGTTCAGGCCATCGCGGGCGGAGGCCACGCCGCGCTGCTCCAGCAGGGTGTACAGGCCCTCGGCCGCGTCCATATTGCCGTCGGTCAGCGCCTTGGAGGCCACGGAGCCGAGCCGCTCGTTCATCACGGTCTCGCCGGTGGTGTAGTTCTGATCTGCCAGGCCCTCGAACAGCGCCTTCACCTCATCGGTCCAGCCGTTGGCGCTCAGCTGCGAGGCCGCCGCCGCGAAGGACTGATCCAGCTTGTGGTCCGCCAGCAGGTCCAGGCGGCCCTGGCTGTCCCGGAAGGCCGCCACGGTGCGGTAGATCGCGTCGGCGCTCTCGTAGTCCTGGGCGTCCTCCGCCTGACGGCCCTCATAATAGATAGCCTGGATGCGGCTGTCGCGGAAGCTGTCCAGCGTCTTCAGGCTGCCGATGCCCAGATCGTACTCGCCCTTCTCGGCCAGCTCCAGGGCCTTGGCGTACATGGCCTGCAGGCTCGCGTCCTCATAGCCGCTCAGGGCCGCGAAGCCCTCCGCCGCCTTGTCATACTGGCCCTCGCGCAGCAGGGTAGCGGCCGCGTCGTAGGCGGTGGCGTCCGCCAGCTTCAGGCAGGCGGCTTCCTGCTCCTTGCTGTCGCCGAAGCCGTTCAGCGCCCCGAAGGCCTTGGCCGCCGCGGTGTAATCACCGGTCTGGCGGAGGCGGGCGGCCTCCACGTAGGCGGCGTAGGTGTCCGCGTCCTCATAGCCGGTGAGCTGGGCGAAGGCCGAAGCCGCGTCCGAGATGCGGCCGCTCGCCAGCAGGCTCTTGGCCTGCTCGAAGGCAGCCGCCTTCTGGTCGCCGCCGCTGGTGCAGGCGGTGAGCAGGGTGAGGCACAGGGCCAGGGCGATCCAGATCCGCGCCCGTTTCGCAGGATGCTTCATAAAATACAACCTCCTTGATCAGAGATCTTGTACCTGTACGTTCCGTGTCATAAGTATACCATAAAGCACGGATGAAATGATTACGATAGTATGTAGATTCTGACACAATTCTATGTTTGACAATCATTACGAGATTTCCTCCTACACGGACGAACAGAAAAGGAATCCCCGCGGCATGGCAGGGATTCCTGATCTTTCAATATGCTGTCAGATTGAAGCCTTGATCAGTCGCGATAGTAGACCGCCAGGCGCCAGTCCCACTCCTCGTTTTCCTCGGTGGCATCCACGCTCAGGGTGATGTCGGTCGCGCCCTCGACGTTCTCGAAGCCGTCGCCCTTGTCCACCTGCCACTGCAGCAGGATCTCCATGTCCTCAAAGCCGATCAGCTCGCCGGTGAGCACCACCTTGTCCACCTCGTACTCCGTGTGCACGATCACGCGGAGGGCCGGGGCGTCCTCTTCCTCTTCGGCTTCCTCGTCTTCCAGGTCTTCCTCGGCGGCAGCGGGGGCCTCCTCAGCAGCAGGGGCTTCGGCTGAGGCCTCGGCGTCCGCGGGCGCTTCGGCCTCAGCCTCTTCGACGGCCTCCTCGGCAGTCGGCTCGGCGGGTTCAGCGGCCACCTCGGCGGGCGCTTCCACAGCAGCTTCGGCCTCGACGGCAGCGTCTTCCGCGACGGGCGCTTCGCCCTCCGCCTCGACGGCAACCACGGCTTCTGCCACAGCCTCAGCCGCTTCGGCGGGCGCTTCCACCGCAGCCTCGGCGTTCACAGCCTCCACAGCGGTGGCTTCCGCGGTTTCCGCTTCCACGGTCTCGGCTTCCACGGCAGCGGGCTCGGCAGCTTCCTCGGCGGGAGCGCTCTCGGCGGTCACAGGGGTCTCCGCGGTTTCTTCCGCGGTGATTTCAGACTCGGCAGCCTGATTCCCGGTCAGAATCGTTTCGGTTTCTTCCACCGCTTCCGCAGCGGCGCTTTCCGTCTCAACGGCAGGCGCGGCGTCCTCGGCGGCGGGCGCTTCCACATCCATGTCCTCGGCTTCGTCCGCCTGCACTTCCTCAGCGGGAACCGCGATCTCGACCGCGACCTCCACGTGCAGCGCGTCGCTCTGGGGCGCTTCCTGGGCGGTCTCCGCCACAGGCGCGATGACCTCGGCCTCGTCAGCCGTCTGGGTCTCAGCCGCAGGCTTGGCAGCGGGCTCGGCTTCCACCGGGGTCACCGCCGCGGGCTGTGCCTCGGCAGCGGGCTCCACCGTCTCTTCGGTGTTTGCAGTGCCGACTTCGGTCTCTTTTTCGCCGTTGTCGGCGATTGCCGGGGTGATGGGCGCTTCGTTCACCTGCAGGATCACCATCTCGGACACGACCTGCCGTCCGTCGGCCAGCTGGGCCGCGGCGCGGTACGCCCAGTTGTTCAGCGCCATCTCGGCGGTCAGCTCGCAGGTGCTGCCCAGGCCGGCCAGGTTCCACACCTGCTTGCCGCCCTTGAGCCCGGCGGTCTCGCTGAATTCCCAGCGGAGCATCGCCTCGCCCGCCGCGCCGGTCAGCACGGCCTCGAAGGTCACCTTCTCGCCGGCCACGGGCTTCTCGGGCGTCATCGTGATGGTCAGGGTGACCTCGGCGGTCTCAGCGGCAGGAGCTTCCCTGGCGGTTTCGGTCTTCGCTTCGGCGGGCGCTTCCTCCGCGGTCTCGGGGACGATCACAGCGGGCTGCTCGACCACTGCCGCGGTCTCGGGAGCGACTTCGGTCTGTTCTTCGACAACGGCCACGGCCTCGACCGTCTCGACGACCGGCTCGGCCTCCGCGGCCTCCACGGCCACGATCTCTTCGGTGGATTCGACGGCAGCCGCTTCCACGGCCACGATCTCTTCGACGGGTTCGGCGGCGGCTTCCACAGCCACGATTTCTACGGCAGGTTCGGCTGCGGCGGCTTCCACCGTGACGGGAGCCTCGACGATCTCGACGATCTCCACCGTCTCAGCCGTCTCAAACGTCTCGACGGCTTCGGCGATTTCCACCGGCGTGGCCTCGGCGGCCTCCGTGCCGGAGGGAGCGAGCACAACAGGCACGAGATCGGCGTCCGCCACAGCGGCGGCTGCGCTTGTCAATACCATCCACAGAGCCAGCAGAGTCGCGAGGGTCTTCTTCATTGCGCTCATCTCCTTTCCGTCTCGCAGGGGCTTTCTCTCACCCTGCGACCTTATCATAGCACAAAGGGGTTACGCGTGCGGTTACACCGCAGTTTTTGTGCGGTGCTGCACAGGTTCTCCGAGCGGACTGATGCGCGAGTGGAAGGCGAGGGTGCTCGCCGGGTAGACCTCGCGGAACAGGTGCTCGATGCGCTCCATCACCATGCCGCCCGTGTCGTAGTTGACGGTGGGCAGGAGCATCGCCACGATGCTGTCCGAGAAGCGGGTCACGATGTCGCCCTTGCGCAGGTTGCGGCGCAGGATCTCCATGAGGCCCGCCATGCCGGCCTCCCGGGCCACCGCGTTCTCTTCGTCGCCGTTGCCGACCATGATCACCGCCAGGAACATCGTGGAGCCCAGGCGCTCCAGGTTGCGCATCTGGATGTTGTAGATCTCCTTGAACGCTCGGTAATCGCAGATGAAGGGCCCGCGCCTCTCCTCGGAGCGCTCGGTCAGCTCGTTGCGGATCACGTCCAGGTTGAATTTCAGCGTCTCCCCGGCCTTCTGCAGCTCCTCATAGTAGCTCTGCATGTCCTCGCTGGGCTCCATGTCCAGCACCTGCCGGTTGAGGTGGGTGATCCGCCTGTACTCGTTCATCGCCTCGCTGGCGCGGTTCAGGTTGACCATCGCGTTCATCAGCTCGATGTGCAGCTGCTCGTCCAGGTCGTCGATGTTGGCGGCCAGGCGGCAGATCTCGCAGATGCGGTTGTACTGCTCCTGCTTCTTGAGCAGGTCGATGCAGCGGAACACCGCCTCCAGGGATTCCCTGCGCAGCCAGTTGGCCAGCGCGACGCCGCCGGACAGATCGCCCGTCTGGTACAGCTCGCCGCGGTAGAGGCTCAGCACGCGCATGGTCAGCGCCTCCACCTCGTCCGGCTCGCTGGTCTTCTTGACCTCCTCCAGCGTGTCCATCAGCTCCAGCACGTCCACCACGATGCCGGGCCGCTGCTCCCAGTAGTACGTACCCTTGCCGGAGGCCAGGCAGAGCATCAGCTCCTGGTCCACCTCCCGCAGCAGGGCCCGGGTGCGGCTGACCATGGTCTTCATGGCGCCCTCCGGATAATCGCTCTTGCGGTCGGCCCACAACTCGCGCACCAGGCGCTGGGTCGTCACAGGCTTGCCGCGCTGGAAGATCAGGTACTGGATCAGGCTGACGCCCTTCCGCGACCGGACCGGCAGCGTATCGTAGCTCTGGCCATTGACTTCTATGGCAAAGGCTCCCATCATCTGGATGTGTACTCTCGCTGACATCACTGACTCACCCCTTATTGCATGGTTACCCATGTATATTTTACTGCAAAACCCCTCGTCCTGCAAGATAAATCACCCCCGTTTGAGAACACTTTCATGTAATGTTCACAGTTTTTTACAAATGTGACTCAGTTGTTCCTCTTTCTTCCATTTTCCTCCAGGCAAAAAGCTCTCTCCGATTGGAAATTCCACGCAAAAAAGCTCTCTCCAATTGGAAATCACAAGCAAAAAGCTCTCTCCAATAGGAAAGAGCTCGAAAAGCTTTCATCAATAGAGTCAACGCTGCCTTTCACAAGTGCGGCCCGAAGAGTCCAGAGGCGATCGGAAAGCCTCTGGATTCCGAACGCCCGGAAATCATGCCCTTTGGCATGATTTCAGTGAGGAATTGGGTGATAACCCCCGCAGGCGGCGAAATCCCCCTGCTGCCATAAAAACATGAAAGGCCATTATTCTATTCTTTATCTACAGTCCTCCTGACAGCATCCAGCGCATGCTTCATGCTCAGTTCCCTGATCCTCGCCCGGCTCCCGCTCAGATGCAGCGGAATCGTCCGCACACCCCCGCGGGTGGCAATCCCCAGGAACACCGTGCCCACGGGAATCTCCTCCGTGCCGCCGCCGGGGCCAGCCAGCCCTGTGGCGCTCACCGCGATGTCCACGTCCAGCCTTTCCCGCACGCCCGTGGCCATCGCCGCGGCCACCTCCGCGCTGACGACGTTGTACTTCTCAATCATGTCCGCAGGCACGCCGGCCAGCATGGTCTTGGCCACGCTCTGGTAGGTCACCAGGCCGCCGCGCACCACCTCGCTGGCGCCTGGCACCTCCACCATCGTGGAGGCGATCAGCCCGCCCGTGAGGCTCTCGCAGGTCGCCACGGTCCAGCCCCGGCGCTTGAGCGCTTCCACCGCGCTGCGGGCCAGGGAGCCCGTGTCGTCCTCCTCCACCGCGTAGACCACATCGCCCAGCCGGGTGCACACCTCGCGCACCACCGGCTCCAGCAGGGCTTCCGCCTTGGCGGCCGTCCCGGCGGAGGCCGTCGCCCGCAGCATCACCTCGCCCGTGGAGCAGTAGGGACTGAGGGTCGGGTTGCCGCCCAGCTCCAGGTCGCGCAGGCGGTCGTCCACCATGGATTCGCCCATGCCGAAGATGCGGATGTAGCGGCTGACCAGCACGCAGCCGGAGCGCGCCCGCAGCCACGGCTCCACCTGATCCACGAACATGGGCCGCATCTCGCTCGGCGGGCCGGGCAGGTGAATGACCACCTTCCCCTCGCCCATGGGTACGATGGCCCCGGGAGCCGTGCCGTTGGGGTTGAGGAGCAGCTGGGTGTCCTCGGTGAACATGGCCTGGCTGACGTTGTTCAGGGTCATCTCGCGGTGGTACTGGGCGAAGCGCTCGCGCACCATGGCCTCGGCCTCCGGGCGCACCACCAGGGGTTTGCCGGCCACCTTGGCGGCCACACGCTTGGTGATGTCGTCCACCGTGGGGCCCAGGCCGCCGGTGGTGATGATCACGTCGGAGCGGCTGAGGGCCGTGCGGTAGGCCTCCTCCAGGCGCTCTGCGTTGTCGCCCACCACGGTCTGGTGGTACTGGCTGACGCCCAGGGCGCTGAGGCGGCGGGAGAGGAATTGGGCGTTGGTATTGAGCACCTGGCCCATCAGGAGTTCGGTACCCACACAAAGGATTTCTGCAATCATCGGTTTTCCTCGTTTCGTGGAAGGATTTTTTATTGATATATTAATAGAAAGAAATCTATTTTTCTGGCAGCAGGGGTTCCGCGCTGCGGCGCGGGCAGGGGGCTTTGCGGTCGCCCCCTGCACCCCTTCGCGTCGCCCATCTTCAATCTTGTTCTATTCGCATTAAAAGATAAAGATAGGGTTTCCAAAAGCGTGTGCGGGGGGTCCGGGGGACACACGTCGCAACGTGTCCCCCGGTGTCCTTTGCTACTTTCCCACATGGGAAAGTAGAGCTATCAACTTGCGACGGATAGGGTTCTATCCTTAAGTGAAATCATCATCTGAATGAGGGATTAGTCCTCATTTACATCCCACGCCTGCCACATGACATCCTCTGGCAGAATCTCCACCCGGCTGTCGGTCAGGCGGATCAGGCCTGCTTCCACCTCGGCCTCGTCGCGCTCGCGCACGGCCAGGGTGAACGTCACCGCGGTCGTAAACTCCGTGGACAGCACCTGCACGGGCTGATCCTTCAGCCAGTGCTGCACCCGATCCCACATCGGATAGGCCACCTCGCACAGCAGGTGCCGGGAGGGCTCCATCACCACCACCCGCGCGGCGTCCAGGGCGATGGCCGTGCCGTGGGTGTAGGCGCGCACCAGACCTCCGGCGCCCAGCAGCACGCCACCGAAATAGCGTGTCACCACCACGCAGCAGTTGCGCACGTCGCGCTTTTTCAGCACATCCATCATGGGCAGACCCGCCGTGCCGCCGGGCTCGCCGTCGTCGCTGTAGCGCATGATGCCCATGTTCTGCCCCACGGTGTAGGCGTAGCAGTTGTGGGTCGCGTCGCGGTGGTCCCGGCGGATGCTCTCCAGAAAGGCCAGGGCCTCCTCCTCGGTCTCCACCGGGCAGGCATGGCCGATGAATCGGC
Organism: uncultured Eubacteriales bacterium; assembly: GCA_902790495.1. GTDB lineage: Bacteria > Bacillota > Clostridia > Christensenellales > Aristaeellaceae > RUG11272. The sequence continues at coordinate 12,039 of CADASK010000042.1, read as the reverse complement.
TTTTCTTCTCCACAAACTCAGCGGAGGCCCGCTGCCCGAGGGTGCGGTAGGCCTTCACCGGAGGGCCTCCTCCAGCACGGCGCGCAGGGCTTCCATGCCTTCGCCGATCTGCTCCAGGGTGCTGTTGGAGAAGTTCAGGCGCAGGGTGTTCGGGTGCCCGCCGAAGGCGTAGAAGTGGGTGCCGGGCACATAGGCCACGCGGCGCTCCACGCACTTGGGCAGCAGCTCCAGGGCGTCCAGGCCCTCCGGCAGCTCCACCCACACGAACAGGCCGCCCTCCGGACGGATGAAGCGCGTCCCCGCCGGGAAGCTCTCCAGGCGCTTTACCATGGCCTCCATCTGCTCGCGGTAGGCCGCGCTGATGCGGGCGATGTGATCCGGCAGCAGGTTCTCCCGCAGGAAGCGGTCCACGATGGCCTGGGTCAGGTTGGCCGTGTGCAGGTCGGAGGACTGCTTGCCCAGGGTGCACTTGCGCAGGATGCCGGCGTCACCCGCCATGTAGCCCACGCGCATGCCCGGCGAGATGATCTTGCTGAAGGAGCCTAGGAAGACCACCCAACCCTCCTCGTCGTAATACTTGATGGCCGGGGCTGCCTCGCCCGTGTAGCGCAGGTCGCGGTAGGGATCGTCCTCCGCCACCACCACGCCGTACTTCGCCGCCAGCTTCGCGATGGCGGGACGGCGGTCGGCAGCCAGCGTGCGGCCCGTCGGGTTCTGGAAGTTCGGGATCACGTAGAGCAGCTTCGGGTGATGCTCCGCCATGGCCTGCTCCAGGGCGTCCAGCTTCAGGCCGCCCTCGTCGCCGGCCACGGGCACCAGCTTGGCCTGGTACAGGCGCATGCACTGCAGGTTGCCCAGGAAGGACGGATCCTCCACGAGGATCGCGTCGCCGGGGTTGATCAGCGCCTTGCACAGCAGGTCCATCGCCTGGGTGGAGCCGGTCACCGGCAGCACGGCGGGCACGGCGCGGCCCACCGCCTGCTCCGCGTAGGCCTTCAGGCTCTCCAAAAAGGGCGGATAGCCCTCCGTCGCGCCGTACTGCAGGATGCGCTTGCCGTCCTCCCGCAGCACCTGGGCGGCGATCCGCGCGGCTACGTCGTCCGGCAGGGCGGACGGGGACGGATTGCCCCCGGCAAAGGAAATCATGCCGGGCTGGGCGATCAGCTTAAAAATCTCACGGATGGCGCTGCCAGTGATGCCATCGAACCGGGATGCATAACGGATGTCCTCGACACGCATGCTTGAAAGCCTCCTTCATCGGGCTGTTGGATTCCCAGACATTATAATGAAGGCCGCGCCGCCGGTCAAGGGGAAAGACGGACCGGCCGGCCCGCGCGCCGCCCGGATTGCCACGAGGATGATAGATTTTCTTCTTCGCTCTTGACAGCGCATGATTCGGTAGTATAATCATCAATCGCAATGCATACGTAGAAAAACGGCGCGCCGTCGGTTTTCCTCGTTCGCGCATGCCTACAAAAATCTTCGCTGTCCCCTCACGGGACGGCGCGATAGAGATCCATGAGGAGGATGTCCATGAAGTTTGTCCTGTGCCCGCGCTGTGAGATGAATTACATGCCCGTGGGCGAGCAGTACTGCAAGGTTTGCCTGCAGGAGATGCGCGGCTACGCAGCGCCGGAGGAGATCGAGCTCTGCTCCGTGTGCAACGAGAACCCCGCGCTGCCCGGCCACGACGTATGCGCCCAGTGCCTGCGCGAGATGCAGAACCACGAGGAGCCCCACGAGGAGGCCGACGAGGCCCATGAGACCATCGACGCCGAGAACCTGAGTGGCGTGGAGTCGGTGGCGGAAATGGACGAGATCATCCCCGACATGGATGAGAGCATGAATAACCCCGAATTCGGGGAGATGACCCACACCCTGAGCCTGGAGAGCGTCCGCGAGGACGAGGAGAAGGAGCAGGACGAGGCCGACGCCGAGGAGGACGAGGACCGCTGAGCCCTCTGCCCCCTTTGCGCCGCGCAGAGAGGGAACGCCTATGAAGCTATTCGCCATCGCGGACCTGCACCTGCCGGGCGGTGACGACAAACCCATGGATGTATTCGGCGCGCACTGGGACAGGCACTTTGAGCGCATCAGCGAGGACTGGCGCGCGCGGGTGAGCGACGGGGACACGGTGCTCATCGCCGGCGACATTTCCTGGGCCATGCAGCTGAAGAGCGCGGTGCCCGATCTGTCGGCCATCGCCGCCCTGCCCGGCCGCAAGCTGCTGATCAAGGGCAACCACGACTACTGGTGGTCGTCCCTGAGCCAGGTGCGGGACGCCATGCCGGAGGGCATGACCCCCCTGCAGCACAGCGCGGCGGACATCGGCCCGGCGGTGGTGTGCGGCACCCGCGGCTGGGTCTTCCCCACGGGCGAAGCGCCCCTGGAGCCCGCCGATCAGAAGATCTACGAGCGCGAGCTGATCCGCCTGGAGCTGGCCCTGCAGAGCGCCCAGAAGCTCGCGGAAGGCCGCCCGATTCTCGCCATGACCCACTATCCCCCGCTCTACGACCAGTGCCGCGACACGGCCTTCACCGCCCTGATGGAGCGCTACGGCGTCGCCTGGGCGATCTGCGGCCACCTCCACGGCGCGGGCATCAAGGCTGGCTTCACCGGCGAGCACAACGGCATTCACTACGCCCTGACCTCCTGCGACGCCCTGGAGTTCAGGCTGATGGAGATTTCCCTGGACGTCTGAGCGTATAAAAAGCACAGTCCTTTTCGGGATCACCGGAAAAGAGACTGTGCTTTTTACGTTCACGCTTATGCCCTGATCCGCGCGAACTCCGCCCTCGTCATGGGCTCCCCCGGCCGATCATCCATCAGCCGCCACACATGCGGCCTGCGAAGCGCCAGCTCCGCGTGGCACATCGCAATGCCCACATCGATCGGGCTGCGTCCGCTGCCGTCCAGCACAAACGCCTCCCGCGCGGCGCTCATGCGCCAGGGCTGCAGATTGATGGCCGAGGGCGCGATCTGAACCAGCTCCGCGGCCCTGCGGAACTCCTCCGGCCAGGCCATCACGTCGCCCTCGCAGATCTTCGCCAGGGGCTTCCTGCGGCGCTGAAGCGCGGCGGGGGCTTCCGCCCGGCCCAGGGCGATGATGCCGATCAGCAGCTCGTCCGAGGGCACGGCGGCCTGCACCTGCTTGCGGTGGTAGGTGCCGGTCAGCCAGCAGGAGCGGATGCCCAGGGTCTCGGCCTCCAGCGTGAAGTACTCCCCGCTGAAGCCCGCCAGCAGGCGGCAGTGGGGCTGGGCGATCTTCGCCGAGAGCACCGCCGCCAGCCGGCAGCCGGTGATCTTGCCCACGGTGGGCAGGCCCACGAAGAGGCTGTCGTCCACCGGGAGCAGGCCGATGCGGACGCCGGTCAGGGCGCACTTGCCCGCCAGGTAGCCGAGGGCGGCCTGGTCCTCGCCGGTCAGCGCGGCGGTCATCCGCCGGCAGGAATAGCGCCGCTGGGCGGCCTCGATCAGCGCGTCCTTGCGAGCATCGGGGATGCGGTTTTCGGGATTGGCACTCATAACCATTCCTCCTGTCTGCAATGATTCTTGTATAATAACTGCCTGAACAAGTGCGGCAGCGAAGGGGTGCAGGGGGCTCGGAGCGCCCGGAAAACGCCATGTTATGGCGTTTTCAGCGGAGAGCGGGCGGCAGCCCCGGACCGATCGCAAAGCC
>CADASK010000042.1:0-8335 GCA_902790495.1 uncultured Eubacteriales bacterium | reverse complement strand
TTGATGGCTCTACTTTCCCATGTGGGAAAGTAGCAAAGGACACCGGGGGACACGTTGCGACGTGTGTCCCCCGGACCCCCCGCACACGCTTTTGGTACCTTGCCCTCACAATCGTGCATAAAGCCAAGCTCTTCTTAAGAAGCGTTTGGCGAACGAGAGAGATTGTTTACAGCGAAGAAAGCAATTCCCCCGCAACCTTCGCAGCCTCCCGGGCATCCTTCGCATAGTGCGCGCCGAGGCTTTCCGCCCACCCTCGCGTCACCACCGCGCCGCCGAGCATGATCTCCGGCGGGTTTGCCATCGCCTGCAGCAGGCGCACCGTCTCCTCCATGGCGGGCAGGGTCGTCGTCATCAGCGCGGAGAGGCCCACCATGCGCGCGCCTGTCTCCTCCACCGCCTGGCGCACCCGCTCCGGCGGCACGTCCCGGCCCAGGTCGGTCACCTGCCAGCCGTAATTCTCCAGCACCGTCTTGACAATGTTCTTGCCGATGTCGTGAATGTCCCCGCGCACGGTGGCCATCACGATGCGGCCCCGCGCCAGCTGCCCGGCGTGGCCTGCGTCCATCCGCGAGCGGATCACCTCGAACACGGCCTGGGCCGCCTGGGCCGCCGCCATCAGCTGGGGCAGGTACAGCCGGCCCGCCTCGTAGTCCGCGCCGACCCGATCCAGGGCAGGGATCAGCTGGCCGTCGATCAGCTCCATCTCCGGCGTCGCAGCCAGAGCCTCCCTGGCCAGGGCCGCCGCCTCGCCCTTCAGGCCGCGGTACACGGCCTCCTCCAGGGTGGCCGCCGCGGAGGCGGACACCGCGGGCCTTTGTGTCTCCTTCCCGGGGAGCGCAGAGCGGGCCGTCTCCTCGCCAAAGTCCGCGATCCAGCACGCGCAGTGCTCGTCCTCGCCGTGCAGGGCGCGGTAGGCCGCCACGGCCTCCATCACCTCGCGCTGGTTCGGGTTGAGGATCGGCAGGGTCAGTCCGCGATCCAGCGCCCGCAGCAGGAAAGCCCGCGTGATGCCCACCCGGTTCGGCAGGCCGAAGGAGATGTTGCTGACCCCCAGCACCGTCTGCAGGCCCAGCTCCTCCCGCACCGCGCGCACAGCCGCCAGCGTCTCCTCGGCCTGCTCCGGCTCAGCGGAGACCGTCAGCGTCAGGCAGTCGATCCACACGTCCTCCCGCGGAATGCCCGCCGCCCGCGCCGCCTCGAGGATGCGCCGCGCCATGGCCACGCGCTCCGCGGCGGTCTTGGGCAGGCCGTTCTCGTCCAGGGTCAGGCCCACCACCGACGCGCCGTACTTTTTCACCACCGGCAGCACCCGCGCCAGCGACGCGGGATCAGCGGTCACCGAGTTCACCACAGCCTTGCCGCAGGTGACGCGCAGGGCCGCCTCCACCGCCGCGATGTCCGTGGAGTCAATCTGCAGCGGCAGATCCACCGCCGCCTGCACGGCCTGGGCCGCCATGGGCAGCAGGCGCTTCTCGTCCACGCCCGGCATGCCCACGTTGATGTCCAGCAGCTCGGCCCCGGCATCCGCCTCCGATGCCGCCACGGAGACCACGTAGTCCATGTCCTCCTCGCGCAGGGCCTGCTGGAAGCGCTTCTTGCCCGTGGGATTGACGCGCTCGCCGATGACCCGCACCCGGTCAATCCGCACCGCGCGGGTCGCCGAGCAGGCGAAGGAAACAGGCTCGTAAGGAATGGCCTGCAGGCTGGCTTTCTCAGCCTCCGTCTCCCGGACGGCCTTGTCCAGCGCCCGGATGAAGTCGGGATTCGTGCCGCAGCAGCCGCCCACCAGGCTCACGCCCATGCGAAGGATGGGCCGCATCGCCTCCGCGAAGGCCTCCGGCGTCATGCTGTAGTGGCCGTCGGCGGGGTCGGGCAGACCGGCGTTGGGCTTCACCGCCACGGGCAAGCGCGTGCTGCGGCAGATGGTCTCCACCGTCGCCGCCATCTCCATCGGGCCGAGGGAGCAGTTGATGCCGACGGCGTCCGCCCCCAGGCCCTCCAGCGTCCGGGCCATGGCCTCCGCGCTGCAGCCCGTGAAGGTGCGGCCGTTCGCCTCAAAGCTCATGGTGACCAGCACGGGCAGGCTTGTGTTCTCCTTCACCGCCAGCAGGGCCGCGCGGGCCTCCTGCAGGTCGGTCATGGTCTCGATCACCGCCAGGTCGCAGCCGGCCTTCTCCCCCGCCACGGCCATGCGCGCGAAGGCGGACACCGCGTCCTCGAAGGCCAGGGTGCCCATCGGCTGGAGCAGCTCGCCCAGGGGCCCGATGTCCAGGGCCACCAGCGCGCCGCTGTCCCCGGCCGCCCGCCTCGCCGCCGTCACGCCGGCATAGATGACCTCCTCCGCGCTGTGACCTGTGCGGGCCAGCTTGCGCGGGTTCGCGCCGAAGGTGTTGGCGTAGAGGATGCGGCTGCCCGCGTCCACGTAGGCGCGGTGGATGTCCTCGATCAGCCTGGGCTGGGTCAGGTTCAGCAGCTCGGGCAGCTGGCCGGGCTTGAGGCCGGCGGATTGCAGCATGGTGCCCATGGCGCCATCGAGAAGGGTGATGCTGCCTTTCTTAAATAACATGGATGCTATCCTCCTGGATGATTTCACAGAGGTTCCGCGCCTGCGGGCGCGGGGAGGGGGCTTTGCGATCGCCCCCTCCACCCCTTCGCCCGCCGCTCTTGATGTGGGCTATGATTATAATTGGATAGACTTATTCATCGCTTCGCAACCACCATTGCTCTTATAGGCACAGTTTTGTGCCATAGCGCAGAAAGCGCAGCCACGGATTCGGGCTTGCTGGGGGTGTTTGGAGAGGCCGATCACGGCGCTGACGCTCTTCTGGGGGAGCATCAGCAGGCTTTGTGTCAGCGTCACGCCGAGGCGGCGCGGGGCGTCGCAGGCGGCCAGCAGCTGGGGCTGCAGGCTCAGGGGCAGGTCGCCGTAGCCCGGCGAGAAGCGGTCCGTCAGATACAGGCCCGGATGGCGCGATCTCAGCTCCTCCTCCGCGCGGTCGCAGGCGGCCTCCACCAGCGCCGAGCCGAGGGCGTCCAGGCCCACCGCCCGCCGCATGTCCCGCGCCTGTGCCGCGCGGATCAGCCGGTCATAGCCGTGGCCGAGGGTGCACACCAGCAGGGCCGTGGACTCGCAGTCCGCCAGCATCCTCTGGGCTGTGCGGCCCGTCAGCGTGAGGCCGAAGCGCGTCAGGCAAAAGCCCTCGTCCTCCGCGCTCAGGGGCGACTCGGCGAAGACCCAGCGGGGCTGCGCGGCCTGCCGCGTCTCCGTATCCTCCGCGAGCGCTTCGAGCCAGTCCCGGGTTTCCCGGTCCGGCGCGCCGAGATAGCGCAGAGCTTCATCGATCACAGACGGCAACGGTCTCACCTCCTCGCTGTCCCCATGATACCGCATCACCGGCCCGTTTGACAACCATCCGCGATCATTTCAGGAAAAACCGGCGGAGATGTTTCGTGATTCTTACATATGTTACAGACCGATGACGGCTCCCGCGCCTTGTTTTCCACTCTGAAACATGGTAAAATGGGGCAGCAGAGGAGTTGAACGAAATGGTGGAGGAAATCCGTGTGGGCGATCTGGTGCAGACCAGAAAACAGCACCCGTGCGGCAGCAGCGAGTGGACGGTGACGCGCACCGGCGCGGACATCAAGATTCGCTGCGAGGGCTGCGGCCGCGTTGTGATGATGGACAGGGAAACCTTCCTCAAGCGACGCAAAAAGCTGCTCCGCCAGGGGCCCGAACCGCCGCCCATCCCCGGGCTGGAGGTCTACGCGCATCTGCGCGACGGACAGAGCGAAGCCTCCCCTGCCCCGACATTGACAGAAGGAAGGGTTGAACAGTGAAACTGCGCAGATTGTTTTGGATGACAGCCCTGCTGCTGTGCCTGCTTGCCGTCTCCGCCGCTTCGGCCGACACCGTGAGCCTCGGCTCCCTCGGCGCCAGCGTGGAATTCCCCGTGACCTATACCCTGCTCACGCCCGGCAGCCTGGATCAGCAGGAGACCTGGCTGAGCAACCATGACCTCTCCGCCGAGAGCCTCGAGCGCGACTTCGCCGAGCGCGGCGTGCTGGTGCAGGCCTGGGGCCCCGACGGCAACGTGTGCGTGGAGATCACCGCCGTGGCGGATGACGACAGCCGCACCTGGCCCGACATCGACGAGGCCACCAAGGCCGACCGCGCCCACTATCGCTCCCGCCACCTGAAGGACGGCTACAAGAGCGAGGGCTACACCTTCCAGAGCGCCGAGTGGAAGAACAACCCGGCCCTTGGCGGCCGCTGGCTGATGCTCCGCTACAAGCGCACCCACGACGATGTGACTTCCCGCGGCTACATGCGCCGCACCATCAAGCGCGGCGCCACCATCACCATCGACCTGCAGGTGTACGGCCGCGCGCTGCGCACCTCGGACGACAGCGACATCAACACCATCTGGGAGACCTGGGTCTTCAGCGAGGAGGCCGTGGCCTTCACGCCCGCCGAAGGCGCCGCCACCCCCACCGACCTAGCGGAGGGTGAAGCCGCCGAGGGCCAGAGCACAGCCGCCGCTGTGACCGTGCAGCCCGCATCCGTGAAGGCCGTCGCCACCAACCTGAAGCTGGAGACCGAGCCCCCGGAGGAGACCAACACCGGCGAATTCACCGTGAAGGGCACCTGCAATCCCGGCCTGAAGCTGATCGGCGTGCTGATGCGCATGAGCGGCAGCGAGCCGACCCGCGTGGAGGACACCGCCAACCGCAGCGGCAAGTTCTCCCTGCCCGTGAAGCTGCCCCAGGAGGGCATCTGGCTGATGACCCTGAACGTGGCCGACGAGAACGGCAACATCCTGGACGAGCGCGTCTTCACCACCACCACCTACCAGGCCAACCTGCTGACCGTCAACTTTGAGAATCCTCTGCCGGATGAGAACCATCCCATCACCGGCGACACCTACGTCATCAGCGGCACGACCATGAAGAACACCACCGTGCAGTGCATCGTGGACGGCAAGTACAACAAGCAGATCCGCACCAACGGCACGGGCGTGTTCCGCTTCAAGATCGACACCGCCGCCACCGGGGCCTACAACTTCACCCTGGTGATGAGCAAGAAGAACTACTCCACCCGCCGCTACACCAGCCGCTATGAGCGCACCTACACCCCCGCGGAGCTTCAGGCCAAGGCTGTGTCCAGCGCCATCAAGCCCTCCTACGCCCAGCTGACCAAGAAGATCGACGGCTATGTGGGCCGCATCATGACCTACAACCTCTACATCACCGACGCCCAGAAGGCCGGCGACGAGTGGATCGTCTTCGGCGCGCTGAAGCGCTCTGGCAGCAACTACCGGGAGCAGGTGGCCATCCAGTGCCCCGAGGATCCCCAGTTCGAGGTCGGCAGCCAGCACCGCATGTACGGCACCTGCCTGGGCACCTACCAGGTGCAGGACAGCGTCAACGGCGACCAGTACCTGCCCTGCTTCGAGCTGATCATGTGGAGTGAGAAGTAAGAGCACCTGAAGCAAAAGCCTTTGCCAGCCGGTTGTGTGCCGGGTCTGGCAAAGGCTTTTTTCGCGAAAGAAAAAGGACGGAGACCGAAATCTCCATCCTTTTTCTTCGCGTTCATCAGAACTTCAGCGGGTTCACGCGCACAGAGGGGCCCATCGTGCTGCTCAGGTAGATGGAGCGCAGATAGGTGCCCTTGGCGGTGGCGGGCTTGGCCTTGATGATGGCTTCCATCAGGGCGGTCAGGTTCTGGTTCAGCTTCTCCGGGCCGAAGGAAACCTTGCCGATGGGGCAGTGGATGATGGCCGTCTTGTCCAGGCGGTACTCCACTTTACCGGCTTTGATCTCGTTGATGGCCTTGCCGACATCCATGGTGACCGTGCCGGACTTGGGGTTCGGCATCAGGCCCTTGGGGCCCAGGATACGGCCGATGCGGCCGACCAGACCCATCATGTCAGGGGTGGCGACGCAGACATCGAAGTCGAACCAGTTTTCCTGCTGGATCTTGGCGATCATGTCCTCAGCGCCCACATAGTCGGCGCCGGCGGCCTCGGCTTCCTTGGCCTTGTCGCCCTTGGTGATCACCAGCACGCGGATGGTCTTGCCGGTGCCGTTGGGCAGCACGACAGCGCCGCGGACCTGCTGGTCGGCGTGACGGGGATCGACACCCAGGCGGATGGAGATCTCCACGGTCTCATCGAACTTGGCCTTGCCGGTCTTGGCAACCAGGTCGCAGGCCTGATCGGGATCATACTGCATGGTCGTGTCAATCAGCTTGGCACTGTCCATATACTTCTTTCCGTGCTTCATATTCATTTCCTCCCATGTGGTATTAGCGGCGCATTGTCCTCCCACATTGTATAGGGGTTCACCCTTCTCCAGCCTTCTCCGTCTTGCAGTGATCGGCAGGGTTCCGCGCCTGCGGCGCGGGCAAGGAGCTTTGCGATCGCCTCTTGCATGCCTTCGCATCACCATGCTGTGCAGGATGGCTGAGAAACAGCTACACCCGGTGTGCTTACTCTTCCACGGTCACGCCCATGGAGCGGGCGGTGCCGGCGACCATGCTCATGGCAGCCTCCAGGGACGCTGCGTTCAGGTCGGGCATCTTGATGGTGGCGATCTTCTTCACCTGTTCCTTGGTCAGCTTGCCAACCTTGTCCTTGTTGGGCTTGGCGCTGGCGGTTTCCAGGTTGAGTTCCTTCTTGATCAGCACAGCCGCGGGCGGCGTCTTGGTGACGAAGGTGAAGGTACGGTCGGAGTACACGGTGATGACCACGGGGATGATCATGCCGTTCTCGTTCTTGGTGCGCTCATTGAACTCCTTGCAGAAGCCGGGAATGTTCACACCGTGCTGGCCCAGGGCGGGACCGATAGGCGGAGCGGGATTCGCCTTGCCGGCAGGCACCTGAAGCTTGATGTACGCGGAAACTTTCTTTGCCATGTGAATGGCACCTCCTCAAATGTGGTCAACGCGGAAGCCTGCCGCTGGGGCAGCTTCCTCCCACGACCCTTCGCCCCCCGCGGGGCGGAAGGCCTGTAAAGACAGCCGGAGCTGTCTGCTCTCGGGGAAGAGGATGTCTCCCCTTCCCCGCATAAGCCTTGTCCTTGCCTGGCTTACTCGTCCACCTTGGCCACCTGATCCAGGGGCAGGTCGACAAGCTGCTCGCGGCCAAACATCTGGACCTTCACCTTCACCGTGCCGACCATGGCGTCCACGTCCTCCACGGTGACGATAAAGTTTTCCAGGTTGCCCGACAGCACCCGCACCTCCTGACCGATGGCGATATCGGTCTGGGTGACGGTGGGCATCGGGTTGAGCATCTTTTCCACTTCTTCCTCAGAGAGCGCAACGGGCTTGCTCTCAGGGCCCACGAAACCCGTTACGCCGCGGGTGTTGCGCACCAGATACCAGCTCTCGGTGGTCCAGATCATGTGCACCATCACGTAGCCGGGATAAATCTTGCGCTGCACCTTGATGCGCTTGCCGTTCTTGATCTCAACGACCTCTTCCAGCGGCACACGCACCTCAAGGATAAGCTTCTGCATCTCGGGGCTGTTTTCCACACTCTTCTTGAGCGTGTCCATCACCTTGTTCTCGTAGCCGGAATAGGTGTGCACCACGTACCAGCAGAGCTTATTTTTCGCTTCCTCGGGTACCTGTGAATCCTGGTTCTGATTCTGTTCGCGTTCGCTCATGTTGCTCTCCTCAGCTCTCTCAGCCGATGCGGATCAGCTTGACCAGCGCGGAAGAGCCCAGGTCAAACAGACCGATGACGACAGCCATGAAAAGCATGAACACCAGCACCACCGCGCTGTAGATCATCAGCTTGCGCTTGGTGGGCCATGTGACGCGCTTCAGCTCCGTCCACATGTCCTTGAAAGCCTTCACAATCCTCTTGCAAAGATTGACGCACCACTGGCCGATCCGAACGAAGATGTTCGGCTTGCCGGCGGGCTCATTCTTCACAACCGCCTTCTTTTCGTCTGCCATATTCATCACATCCTGACGTTTGTCATTGGGCTCACCGGGTCTCGCGGTGAACAGTGTGCTTCTTGCAGAAGGGGCAATACTTCTTCAGCTCAAGGCGATCGGGGGTATTCTTCTTGTTCTTCATGTTGTTGTAGTTACGCTGCTTGCACTCCGTGCAGGCAAGGCAAACCTTGGCGCGTGTAGCGGTTTTGGCCACTTTGGGACACCTCCTGCCCTCAAGATTCTGTCGCCGCCGTCCGGTCAGCCGCGGCGGCGGCGACGATCATATCGCTCGAAATTACTCGATGACCTTCGCGACGACGCCGGAACCGACCGTGCGGCCACCCTCGCGGATAGCGAAGCGCAGGCCCTGCTCCATGGCGATGGGCG
>CADASK010000041.1 GCA_902790495.1 uncultured Eubacteriales bacterium | reverse complement strand
GGCGGACCTGGCGAAGTGGAACGCCCTGACCGACGAGGAGAAGGCGAACGTGGACGCCCTGACCGGCGCGACCATGTCCATCCGCGACGCCCACGGCGATATCCTGGGCGCGCTGCTGGAGGCCATTGAGGTCGCCAAGCCCTGCGGGAAGTAAGGTTTCTTCAGACAGCTGCCCAACAAGAGCGGAAGCGAAGGGGTGGAGGGGGCGATCGCAAAGCCCCCTCCCCGCGCCCGCAGGCGCGGAACCCTTTCGTTGGATAAGACGCAAATCCAATTGAAAACAGGCGCTCTCCTCGGATGGATGGAATGTCCATCGGGGAGAGCGCCTGTTTGTTGATGGGGTTTGTTACGCGAGGCCGCGGGGTTATTCCTGCGTTTCCGCAATCCCGCCGGGCCTTCCCAGCACCTCCTGCATCACGAACGCGCGGGCGATGCTGTTCGGAGAGAAGTCGAACCAGCCAGAGCCGCCGTTGCCGGAGCTGCCCGCCTCGCCCAGCAGGGAGGCGTTGATCTCCGCCTCGCTGGTGTCGGAGGGCATGAGCGGTTCGGCCTCAAAGCCGTGGTCGTGGGGGTCCTGGCCCTCGCCGGTGTCCGCCAGCATACTGCCGGCGAACATATCGCTGTGGTCATGGGGCGTCGGCGCCAGGCTCGGCTGAAGGGTCGAGACCGTGGCGGCTGCGGGGCCGCGTTTCGCGGCGGCGTCCGTCGTGGGCAGCATAGTGGGGGCCGGCGCGGGCTTGGCGGGTTTTGCCGGTTTTGCGGGCGCCGGCTTGGGCGGCTCGGGTACGGGCGTGCGCTGCCGGCCCGCGGGTTTCTTCTTTGGTTTGGACGTGACGAAGGATGCAATGATGATCACGATCAGCAGGCTGAGCAGTCCATCCAAGGTTGATCACCTCCTGGGATCAGGTCGCGGGAGCTCACTTGCGCGGCTCCTGCACAACGCTGCTGCTCTGCGGCGCGGAGGCCTTGGCGATGGACTCGCGCATGTCGGTGTCCGCGATGGTGTTCTTCATCTTGTAGTAGTCCAGCACGCCGAGCTTGCCCTCGCGCAGGGCGGACGCCATGGCCTTCGGTACCTCGGCCTCGGCCTCGACCACCTTGGCGCGCATCTCCTGCACGCTGGCCTTCATCTCCTGCTCGTGGGCGACGGCCATCGCGCGGCGCTCCTCGGCCTTGGCCTGGGCGATGCGGCGGTCGGCCTCCGCCTGGTCCATCAGCAGCTGCGCGCCGACGTTGCGGCCGACGTCCACATCCGCGATGTCGATGGAGAGGATCTCGAAGGCGGTGCCGGCGTCCAGGCCCTTGCTCAGCACGGTGCGGCTGATGGAATCGGGGTTCTCCAGCACCTGCTTGTGGGTCTCGGCGGAGCCGACGGTGGTGACGATGCCCTCGCCGACACGGGCGATGACGGTCTCCTCACCCGCGCCGCCGACCAAGCGCTCGATGTTGGTGCGCACGGTCACGCGGGCCTTGGCGCGCAGCTCGATGCCGTCCTTGGCGATGGCCGCGACCACGGGGGTCTCGATGACCTTGGGGGTGACGCTCATCTGCACGGCCTCGAACACGTCGCGGCCGGCCAGGTCGATGGCGCAGGCCTTCTCAAAGGCGATCGGGATGTTGGCGCGCTGGGCGGCGATCAGGGCGTTGATGACCCTGTCCACGTTGCCGCCGGCCAGGAAGTGGGTTTCCAGCTGGGTGATGTTCAGATCCAGGCCGGCCTTGGTGGCCTTGATCAGCGGGTAGACCAGCCGCTCGGGCTTGATGCGGCGCACGCGCATACCGATCAGCGAGCCGAAGGAGATGTGCACGCCGCTGGCCATGGCGCGGATCCACATGCCGAAGGGGATGAAGTGGAACAGCACCGCCACGAGAATCAGGATGACGACGCCCACCAGGAGCGTCCAGAAGAGACGGAAATCCATACCCATAGAAAAACCTCCTATTCAGGTCGGTAGGACCTATCGAATCCATATCATGCGTTCTTGACAAGCGCAGCGAGAACAACAATAGGGAAAACTTCGATGACTTTGCCTTAAGACGGCGGGCGAAGGTTTCCAAAGGGCTCAGAGCGCCCGGAAAACGCCATGTTATGGCGTTTTCAGCGGAGAGCGGGCGGCAGCCCCGGACCGATCGCAAAGCCCTTTGGCCGCGCCGGCAGGCGCGGAACTCTCACAAAGGCTTGACGACCACGCGGCTTCCATCCACGCGGATGATCTTCACCTTCACGCCGGCATTGATGAAATCACCCTCCGAGAGCACGTTCAGCTTCACGCCGTCGAACTCCGCCATGCCTGTGGGACGCAGCACGGTGGAGGTCACGCCCTCCTTGCCGAGGAACACCTGCATGTCCTCCGAGGAGAGATAGCCGGCCTCCGCGCTCTCGGTGCCGCGCAGGATCATCTCGCTGCGGCTCAGCTTGCCCTTGGCCGCGGAGCGCAGCGACAGCGCGACGGCGACAGCCACCACGCTCAGGCACACCAGCATCATCACGACGGCGGCCAGCGCGCCGTGGCGCAGGTAGGTCATGACCACGGCGACCAGCTCCAGCGCGACACCGCTGAAGCCCGCCACACCGAAGCCGGGCATGAAGGCCTCCACCACCAGCAGCCCGATGCCAACAATCAGGCTGAGGATGATGGGCAGGTTCTGCAAAATCAGATTCCCCATCGTTTCACCTCACCTTCTGTGTTTTTCTGGGGTGATCACAGTATAGCACGGGCCGGGCCCGAGCGCCACTGCCTGCGGTTCAAAGATACGCTTTCGTGTCTGAATTGTCATAGAATTCACAAGCCTCTTGCCTAAACGCGGCGAATCAGGTACAATACCACCGTTCCCAATATGATGGCGCGAGCCGGAAAAGAGGCAATCGAATGAGTTATGTGCTGAGCTGTTCGTCCACGGTGGATCTGACGAGGGAGCAGATGAAGGAGCGCGATATCCATTTCATCTGCTTCCACTACCAGCTGGATGGGAAGGATCTGCTGGACGATATGGGCGCAAGCATGAGCATGGCGGATTTCTACAAGGCCATGGACAACGGAGCGGATACGCGTACCTCCCAGATCAACATGGGCGAGTACCTCGAATACTTTGAGGGCTTCCTGAAGCAGGGCTTGGACATCCTGCACCTGAGTCTTTCCAGCGGCATCTCCGGCACCGTGAACAGCGCGCGCCAGGCCGCGGAGCTGCTGAAGAAGAAGTACCCGGAGCGCACCGTCAACGTGGTGGATTCCCTCGCGGCCTCCTCCGGCTACGGCCTGCTGATGGACGAGCTGGCCGACCGCCGCGACGAGGGCATGAGCCTGGAGGAGATCACCCGCTGGGCTGAGGAGAACCGCCTGCGCGTCAACCACTGGTTCTTCTCCACCGACCTCAAGTTCTACATCAAGGGCGGCCGCGTCTCCAAGACCTCCGGCATGGTGGGCCAGCTGCTCAACATCTGCCCCCTGCTCAACGTGGACTACCTGGGCCGGCTGATCCCCCGCGACAAGATCCGCACCAAGCGCAAGGTGATCCACGAGATTGAGAAGCGCATGGAGGCCCTGGCGGA
Source organism: uncultured Eubacteriales bacterium (assembly GCA_902790495.1). Lineage (GTDB taxonomy): Bacteria > Bacillota > Clostridia > Christensenellales > Aristaeellaceae > RUG11272. Next base: position 26,399 of record CADASK010000041.1, on the reverse strand, counting down.
CGACCGGACGAACTACACCGGCAAGTGCTACATCAGCCACTCCGCCTGCTACGCCGACGCCCGGGCCCTGGCCGACCTGATCGAGGCCGCCTTCCCCAAGCTGAACGGCAAGGTGCGCATCTACGACATCGGCACCACCATTGGCTCCCACACCGGCCCCGGCACCGTCGCCCTCTTCTTCATGGGCGATGTGCGCAAGGACTGACCTTTTCTCTCTTTATCATTACCATCAACATAAACAGGGCGAGCAAAAGGGTGCAGGGGGCTCGGAGCGCCTGGAAAACTCCATGTTATGGCGTTTTCAGCGGAGAGCGGGCGGCAGCCCCGGACCGATCGCAAAGCCCCCTGCCCGCGCCCGCGGCCGAAGGTCCAGGGCGACCGGAAAGCCCTGGTCGCCGCCCGCAGGCGGCGAAATCCCCCTGCAGATATATGAAAAATATAGATTTGCATCTTCCACAAGACGCGCTTGACATCATCTCCGAACTCATCGCCGCAGGCTTCACCGCCTACGCCGTCGGCGGCTGCGTCCGCGATGCTCTCATGGGCCTCCCGCCCAAGGACGTGGACATCTGCACCTCCGCCACGCCGGAGGAGATGAAGCGCGTCTTTTCCGCCTCCCACGTGGTGGAGACGGGCCTCAAGCACGGCACCCTCACGGTGATGCGCCACCACACTCCCTACGAGGTGACCACCTTCCGCCTGGACGGGGCCTACACCGACCGCCGCCACCCGGACAGCGTGCGCTTCGTGACGGACGTGCGGGAGGATCTGGCGCGCCGCGACTTCACGGTCAACGCCATGGCCTGGAACCCGGACGAGGGCCTGGTGGACGCTTTCCACGGCCGCGAGGATCTGGCCGCGGGCGTTTTGCGGTGCGTCGGCGATCCCGTGACCCGCTTCACCGAGGACGCCCTGCGCGTGATGCGCGCCTTGCGCTTCGCCGCGGTCTACGGCTTTCAGATCGACCCGGAAACCGACCAGGCCGCCCGCCGGATGGCGCCGGGCCTGCTGCAGGTGGCCGCCGAGCGCATCCGTGTGGAGCTGGCCAAGCTCCTGTGCGGCTGGTACGCCGGGCGCATCCTCCGGGCCTACCCGGACATCCTGACTCTGCTGATCCCCGAGCTGAAGCCCTGCGTGGGCTTCGACCAGCGCAACCCGCATCACCTCTGGGACGTGTGGGAGCACAGCGTCCGCGCGGTGGAGAACGCCCCGGCCACGGAGCCCCTGCGCCTCGCGATGCTGCTGCACGACATCGGCAAGCCGGACACCTTCACGGTGGATGAACAAGGCGTCGGCCACTTCTACGGCCACCCGAAGCGCTCCGCCGAGCTGGCGGAGGCCGTGTGCGACCGGCTGAAGCTGGACACCGCCACCCGCGAGCGGGTGCTGCTTCTGGTGCGCCATCACGACGAGGCGCTGCGCCCGGAGCGCCGGGCGATGCTGCGCGCCCTGAACCGTCACGGCGAGGCGGCCCTGCGGGACCTGATCGCGGTGCGGCAGGCAGACGCCATCGCCACCGGCACCGCCGACCCCGCCGAGGTGCGCGCCGCCTGCGACGGCCTGCTCCGCGCCCTGGACGAGGCGCTGGCCTCCGAGGCCTGCTTCTCGCTCAGGCAGCTGGCGGTCAACGGCCAGGATCTGATCCGCCTGGGCCTGAAGCCCGGCCCCGCCCTCGGCGAAACCCTCAACGGCCTGCTCCAGGCCGTGATGGACGGCGCATTGCCCAACGAGCGGGAGGCGCTGGTGGGGGCGGTGAAGGCGCAGCTCTCCCAGGCGCAAAGATCGTGATTCGGCTGTACAGCTTGGGATTTGTCGAAGCAAATGACTTCTCCGTTTCGTATCGTTGCGGGAGGATACCGGCATGAAGAACGGACGCATCGCCATTCAGCAAACGGATATGTATTATGTGCGCTTCGGACATGGCAGCAGGAACCTGGTCGTCCTTCCCGGATTATCGGACGGGCTTACAACGGTCAAAGGAAAAGCTTTGTTCCTTCGGGCGTCGTATCAAAGGTTCCTGAGGGAATACACCGTCTACATGTTCAGCCGGAAAAACGACATGCCGGAGGGCTATACGATCAGGCAGATGGCGGCGGACCAGGCGCTGGCGATGTCGGCGCTCGGCATCGAAAAGGCCGCCGTGCTCGGCGTGTCCCAAGGCGGTATGATCGCCCAGTATCTGGCGATCGATCACCCCGAAAGGGTGGAAAAGCTGATTCTCGCGGTGACCGCGCCGAATGCGAACGAGGTTGTCAAAGACGCGGTCGGGGCCTGGATCGGGATGGCCAGGCAGGGAGACCATGTCCGCCTGATGGTGGACACCGCTGAGAAGATGTATTCCAAGGCCTATCTGGATAAGAACAGAAGACTGTTTCCGCTGATGGCGCGTTTCACCAGGCCGAAAAGCTATGAGCGCTTTTTCAGGAACGCGGATGCGATTCTGGGCTTTGATGCCCGCGAAGAATTGTCAAAAATCGGCTGCCCGACACTGATCATCGCCGGAGAGGATGATCACACCGTGGGCAATGAAGCTCCTTATGTGATGCAAGAAGGCATACCTGACTGCGAGCTGTACGTTTATCCGGGTCTCGGCCATGGCGCTTATGAAGAAGCCAGGGACTTTTATGACAGGGTTTACCGGTTTTGTTCCCGGCAATCGCTTTGAAGTTCAGACACGCAGCCTGGCCTTTTGCAGCGCGGCCGGAAAGGGCGAAGAAACAAAAAAAGCGGCCGATTCGCTTTGATCACCCATACGGTTTTGAATGGAACGGATGCAAAAGGAATGGCATCCTGGCACACCGGTTTCAATCGTCAGCATGATCAAGAAAAGAGGGGAAACCTTCAAATTCAAGAGCGATCGACAAATCGGGATTTGGTGAGGTATTGCAATGGTTGTTCTTCGGCATTTTCTGGAGCAGGATGCAGGCTTCATCTGTGGAAATGTTTATTCAGATCTGACAATTGACGGGGCGGCGGCTATGATCCGTGAATGGAATTCAGGCGTCCATCAGGGGAAGTATTTTGAAATGTTCGCTGTTCTCTCCGGGGATGATATTGTCGGTTATGCATCGCTGCTGGAGCACAGTCACAGCACTGTTTCCGCAGGAATCGAGATCCTGAGAACGGAGCAAAACAAGGGCTTTGGGGCCCAGACGTTGGCAACGCTGATCCATTTAGCTGTGAGCAAGGGATACCGGATCATGTTCGATCAGGTGCGCGCAGACAATCTCGCCAGCATCAGACTGCATGAAAAATTGGGCTTTGAGAGCGACAAGTACATCTACCGCAACCGGAAGAACAAGGAGATTATTCTCTACATCAAACCGCTTTAACAAATCCAGTTTGCCGATCTGCATCATCCCAGCTTCACGCCCGGCCAGACTTCGTCCATGGAGCGCTGGCGGGGGTTTTCCTTTTCGTGCTCAAATGACAAGCCCCTCTGCGGTTCGGGTCTGGGCGGCCATCAGCGCCGGCGCGATGCCGTGCACCAGGCAAGCGGGCGCCTCGCAAAAAGTACACTTTCAAAACAACCGCGCCCGTGCCTTTGTGGTATGATGATGGCGAGAACCTCCGAAGGAGCATGCCTATGGATTGTCAGTTTTCGCCATCTCATCTCGCGGGACGCACGGTGCCGCCGGCCTCCAAGTCCGAAACCCACCGCCGTCTGATCTGTGCGGGTCTCTCCCGGGAAACCTCGACCCTGGAGGGGCTGACGGCCTCCCAGGACACGGTGGCGACCATGCGCTGCCTGCGCGCCCTGGGCGCGGACATCAGCGGCACGGAGGGCACGGTGACCGTGTGCGGCTTTGCCCGCAGGCCGGAGCTGCTGCCCGTGCTGGACTGCGGGGAGAGCGCCTCGACCCTGCGCTTTTTTGTGCCGGTGGCCATGGTGCTGGCCCATGGCGGCGTTTTCCGCATGCACGGCCGGCTGAGCCAGCGGCCCATGGACATCTACCGCGAGCTGTTCGTGCCGCGGGGTGTGCTGTGGCGGATGCGCGAGGGCGCTGACGGCGCGGCGGAGCTGACGGTGACGGGCGATCTGGGCGCGGGCGACTATGTGCTGCCGGGCAATGTGTCCAGCCAGTTCGTGAGCGGACTGCTGTTTGCCCTGCCCATGCTGGACGGCGACTCCACGCTGAAGGTGCTGCCGCCCATCGAGAGCGCGAGCTACATCGCCATGACGGTCCGGGCCCTGCGCGAGGGCGGCATCGAGGTGCGCGAGCGGGAGAACGGCCTCTGGGAGATCCCTGGACGCCAGCGCTACCACGCCCAGAACGGCGTGATGCAGGCGGACTGGAGCCAGGCCGCGGTGCTGCTGTGTATGGACGCCCTGGGCGCTGAGATCGGGGTGGAGGGCGTCAATGAGCGCTCCATCCAGGGCGACCGGGCCGTGCTGGCCCATCTGGAGACCCTGGGCGCCGAGATCGTGCGGGAGGACGGCTGCATCAGCGTGAAGCCCGGCGAGCTGCACGGCGCGGAGCTGGATCTGCACGACACCCCGGACATCGCGCCGATCCTGGCGCTGGTGTGCCAGCTGGCGAAGGGCGAGAGCCGGCTGACCGGCTGCGGCCGGCTGCGGCTGAAGGAGTGCGACCGCCTGGCCGCCACCGTGCGGCTGCTCAACGCCCTGGGCGGCGACGCCCGGGAGGAGGGCGACACCATCGCGGTGCGCGGGGTGGAACGCCTGCGCGGCGGCGTGACGGTGGACGGCTGTCACGACCATCGGATGGTGATGCTCCTGAGCGCGGCGGCCTCCGTCGCCCAGCAGCCGGTGACGGTGCAGGGCGTGGAGGCGCTGGAGAAGTCCTGGCCGGACTATCTGGACGTCTACCGCGCGCTGGGAGGGAAGGCGGAATGAGCAGCAGCTTCGGACAGTGGCTGAAGCTGTCGATCTTCGGCCAGAGCCACGGGCCGGCGGTGGGCGTCACCCTCGACGGCTTTCCCGCGGGGATGGCCATCGACACGGAGGCCCTGGCGCTGGAGCTGGCGCGGCGCGCCCCCGGACAGAATGCGATGACCACCGCGCGGAAAGAGAGCGACACGCCCGAGTTTCTCTCCGGTGTGTTCAATGGCCGCACCACGGGCCAGCCCCTGTGCGCCGTGATCCGCTCCGAACATCAGCGCTCCGGGGACTACGGCGACAGCGTGGACCTGGTGCGCCCCGGCCACGCGGACTACACCGGCCACGTGCGGTACTTTGGCTTTGAGGATTTCCGGGGCGGCGGCAGCTTTTCCGGCCGCCTCACCGCGCCCATCGTGCTGGCGGGCGCGCTGTGCGCCCAGTGGCTGCGGGCCCAGGGCGTGACCATCGTCAGCCACGCGCTGTCCGTGGCGGATGTCCGGGACGAGGTCCTGCCGGAGGCGTGCCCGGACGGCGAAACCCTGCGCCGATTGAAGGCCATGCCTCTGCCGGCACTGCGCCCGGAGGCCGCTGACCGGATGAGCGAGGCCATCCTTGCGGCGAAGGCGGAGGGCGATTCCGTGGGCGGCACGGTGGAGCTGGCGGCCTGGGGGCTGCCGGCGGGCCTGGGCGCGCCCTTTTTTGACAGCGCGGAGAGCGTGCTCAGCCATCTGTTCTTCTCGATCCCCGGGGTCAAGGCGGTGGCCTTCGGGGACGGCTTCGGCTTTGCCGCCCTGCGCGGGAGCGAGGCGAACGATCCCTTCCGGATGGAGCCGGAAACCGGGCGCGTCGTGACCGCGACGAACCACAGCGGCGGCATCAACGGCGGCATCACCAATGGCATGCCGCTGCGGGCGACCCTCGCCATCCGCCCCACGCCCTCCATCGCGAAGCCCCAGCAGACCGTGTCCCTGCAGCGCATGGAGAACGCGGAGCTGGCCATCCGCGGGCGTCACGACCCCTGCATCCTGCCGCGGGTGTGCCCCGTGGCGGAGGCCATGTGCGCCATCGGCCTGATGGAACTGTGGAAGGAGCGCGCCGCATGCGTGAAGTGATCGCCTACCCAGGCACCGAGGGCAGCTTCTCCTGCGGGGCGGCCCAGACTGCCTTTCCGGGCCGGCCGTGCGAGGGCTACCCGACCTTCGAGGAGGCCGCCCGCGCCGCCGTGGAAGGCCGCGCCGCCTACGCGCTGTTGCCCGTGGAGAATTCCTACGCCGGGGCCGTGCTCACGACCTACAGCCTTTTGGAGAAGCTGCCGCTGTTCATCGTCGGCGAGCTCTACCGGCCCGTGCGCCATCAGCTGCTGGGCGTGCCGGGGGCATCGCTGGAGGGCCTGAAGGAGATCTCCAGCCATCCCCAGGCCATCGCCCAGTGCGGGGATTTTCTGGCGACGCTGCCGGGCGTGCGGATCCTGCCATCGGCCAACACGGCCCTGAGCGCGCGGGAGGTGGCTGAGGCGGGCGATCCCACCCGCGCCGCTATCGCCAGCCGGGAGGCCGCCGTGGCCTTCGGCCTGGTCATCCTGCGGGAGGACATCCAGACTACCCAAAACAACACCACGCGGTTCCTCGTGGTCTCGCCGCGCTTTGAGACCCAGGGCGCGCCGGGCAAGGCGACGGTGGTCTTCCGGGTGAACAACGAGGTGGGCGCGCTGGCCAGGCTGCTGACCTCCTTCGCGGCCAGCGGGCTGAACATGACCCGCATCGAGAGCCGTCCCCTGCCGGAGACGCCCTTCTACTATTTCTTCATCGCCGACTTCGAGGGCGAGCTGGACCGCGAAGGCCTGCAGCGCGCCATGGACGCCGCGGCGCCCCACGTCCGGGAGATCAAGCTGCTGGGGGCCTACCCCAGGGGTGTGAAGCCGTGAGGCCGTTGGCCTGGAGGAAGCCATGCGGCTCAGTCCCAATCATGCGATGCATGCTTGACGGATGTTGTCATATTGTGATACAATGTGATTACAATCCGGAAAGGAGACGGCTTATGACCCAGAGGCTTTCGATCAGACCCTCCAGAGACCTGCGGACGCATTACGCCCAGATTGCCGCGGAGGCCAGGGAGCATCCCGTGGCCATCACGGTCAACGGAAGGGAAGACACGGTGCTGCTGGAGCATGCTCAGTTCATGGAGCAGCAGCAGCTCATTGAAGATTTGCAAGACCGTCTTCAGGTCTATGCACATCTGGCACAGGCGGCGGACGATGTCAGGCTCGGCAGGGTACAGCCCGCGCAGGAAGCCTTTGACGATATCATCAATGAATTGAGGTCGGCGGCCGTATGAAAAGCTGGCGCGTCATCATGACGGACACGGCCAAGAACGACCTCCGGGAGATTGCGCTCGGCATTTTAGAGGTCTCCGGGGATGCGGACACCGCCGTGAGTTTTGTGACGGAGCTTCGGGAACAGTGCGACATCCTCGAAACGCTGCCGGAAAGCGGCGCTGTCCCGAAGGATTATGTGCTGAGGGCGCTGGGCTATCGCTTTCTGGTCTATAAGCACTATCTGATATTCTATGTGACGGACACGGATGGTCACCAGGTGTCTATCCATGCCTTCTTTCATGAGAAACAGGATTATTTTAGGTATATGCGCAGGAGGATCTGACCTCCTGCGCTGCTTTTTTGCGCCTCAAAGCATTGAAAAAGGCTTCCGTTTATGAGACAATACCCGTGCTGGTCAGGATACCGGCAGTCAGCGAGGCGATGAAGGATGAGTGAGGATCTGCACAGCGGGCACCGCAAGCGCATGCGGCAGCGGTTCCGCGAGGACGGGCTGGAGGGTTTTGCCGACCATGAGGTGCTGGAGCTGCTGCTGTTTTCAGCCCACGCGCGCGCCAATGTCAACCCGTTGGCCCACGCCCTGCTGGACACCTTCGGCAGCCTCAAGGGTGTGCTGGAGGCCGAGCCGGCCGACCTGATGACGGTGGAGGGCGTCGGCGAGGAGGCCGCGACCCTCATCTCCCTCATGGTGCCGATGTTCCGGCGCTACACGGCCAGCCTGCGCGAGGGCAAGCGCCGCCTGCGCTCCAGCGACGAGGCCCAGGCCTACTGCGCGGCCCTGCTCACCGGGCTGCGGAGCGAGCGCTTCTACGTGATCTGCCTGGACATCCGGGGCGGCCTGCTGGGCGCGCGCATGGCGGCGGAGGGCACGCTGGATCAGGTGCCGGCCTACCCGCGCATCGTGGCGGAGATCGCCCTGCGGTACAACGCGGCCTCGGTCATCCTGTGCCACAACCATCCCAGCGGCGACTGCACGCCCTCCCGCGAGGACATCGGGCTGACCCACCGCCTGGATCGCCTGCTGGCGGACATGGACATCACCCTGGCGGATCACATCATCGTAGGCGCCGGCGACACCTACAGCCTCGCCGCCCATCAGCAGCTGCACGAGGTACCTTCACTGAAGCCGGGCAAATAAGTCAGACGGCCTGAGAACCTCATCCGTCAGCGTCTGACGACGCTGACACCTTCCCCAAAGGGGAAGGCTGAGAAGCTGCCGTCCCAAAGCCTTCCCCGCTGGGGAAGGTGGCAGCCCGCTCGCGGGCTGACGGATGAGGTTATGCTGGCGAATCAAGCGCCCGTACTTAAGATTCATATGGAAAAAACAAGAGTCATCAAGCAATCATAAAGGAGACCCCCATGGCATCAAAAAAGACCGTGCGCATCGGCGCACTCCCCCTCGGAGGAACCAACCCCGTCCTCGTTCAATCCATGACCAACACCGACACCCGCGACGTGGACGCCACCTCCGCCCAGATCGCGGCCCTGGCCGCCGCCGGCTGCGACCTCGTGCGCGTCAGCGTCTACGACGAGGCCTGCGCGAAGGCCGTCCGCGCGCTGGTGGACCGCTCGCCCGTGCCGCTGGTGGCGGACATCCACTTCGACCACAGGCTCGCCATCGCGGCGGCGGAAAACGGCATCGCCAAGCTGCGCATCAACCCCGGCAACATCGGCGGCGAGGCCCACGTCCGCGAGCTGGCGGACTGCGCGAAGGCCCACCACATCCCGATCCGCATCGGGGTCAACAGCGGCTCCATCGAGCCGGAGATCCTGCGCAAGTACGGCGGGCGCACTGCCGAGGGCATGGTGGAGAGCGCACTGAACCACGCGCGGATGCTGGAGAAGGCTGGCTTTGAGGACATCGTGCTGTCCATGAAGGCCAGCGACGTGGCCCTCACGGTGGAAACCTACCGCTTGGCCGCGCGGCGCTGCGACTACCCGCTGCACGTGGGCGTCACCGAGGCCGGACTGCCCGGTCAGGGCACCATCAAGAGCGCCATCGGCATCGGCGCGCTGCTGCTGGACGGCATCGGCGACACGATCCGCGTGTCCCTGACCGGCGATCCCGTGCCCGAGGCCAAGGCCGCCTGGGACATCCTGCGGGCGCTGAACCTGCCGGGCTCGGGCATCCAGTTCGTGTCCTGCCCCACCTGCGGGCGCACCCGCATTGATCTGCCGGCCATCGCCGCCAGGGTGGAGGAAGCCCTGAAGGACATCGACGTGCCGCTGACCGTGGCCGTGATGGGCTGTGTGGTGAACGGCCCCGGCGAGGCGCGGGAGGCGGATGTCGGCATCGCCGGCGGCGGGGATGACGGCGTCGGCGCGCTGTTTGTGAAGGGGCAGCCTCCGCGGAAGGTGAAGGGCGACCTCGCGCAGGCATTGATTGATGAGGTCAGAAAGATGGCTAAAGAGAGAAAGGAAACCCTATGATCCGGAAAATCACCCTGTTGTTCGTGACCCTGGCGCTGCTGGCTTTGCCGCTGAACGGCTTGGCGGAGACGGTGGCGTCGTCCTTCTACCCAATCCACCTGCTGACGCTGAACCTCGTGGACGGCATCGACGGCGTCGAGGCCCGCTGTGTGGCGGCCCCGCAGACCGGCTGCCTGCACGACTACCAGCTCAGCGCCGGCGACATGCGCACGCTGTCGGAGGCGGACGTGTTCTGCATCTGCGGCGCGGGCATGGAGGGCTACCTGGAGCACGTGTTCGAGGCCCTGCCGGAGCTGAAGGTGGTGGACGCCTCGGCGGAGGTACCGCTGCTGCCCTCCGAGACCGGCGAGACCGAGTTCAACCCCCACATCTGGCTCTCCCCCGCCAACGCCCGCATCATGATCCGAAACCTGGCTGCGGGTCTGGCGGAGGCTATGCCAAATCACGCGGAGGCCATCGAGCGGAACCGCGCCGCCTACGACGCCCGCCTGCAGGCGCTGGACGAGGAGCTGACCGCGGGCCTGGCGCCCTTTGCCGGGGCGGAGCTCATCACCTTCCACGAGGCCTTCCCGTATTTTGCTGAAGCCTACGACATGCACGTGGCGGCGGTGATCGTCCGGGAGCCGGGGGACGCCCTGAGCCCGCGGGAGATTGCGGAGCTGGTGGAGACCGTGCGCGCCCTGGGGAATCCGCCGCTGTTCACCGAGCCCCAGTACGCCGACCTGGCCGCCAAGACCGTGGCCGCGGAGACCGGCGCGGGCGTGTGGGAGCTGGATCCCTGCGTCACTGGCCCGGAGACCGATATCCCGCTGACCTACTATGAGGATGTGATGCGGCAGAACCTGCGGGTGCTGCAGGACGCCCTGAGCCACGGCTGAGGCTGCTGCTGGACTGATGTCCGATCTGGTGCAATGCCTCCCAGAGCGGCCATGAACCGTGACTGTTCGGGAAAAATGATGAAAAAAGTATAAAAAAACGTGAAAAAAAGAAGGAAATAGGCCGAATACGGAGAATACACTGCCGCGTGGAAAGAAATTCCACTTGACCAAATCAAACAGGTTTTGCAAAAAGGAAGGAAATCAACATGAAGAAGATCATCTGCAAAGTCGAGTATGACACCGAGGCCGCCGAGCTGGTGGCCAAGAAGACTGTCGGCGAGTTCGGCGATCCCGCCGGCTACGAAGAGGGCCTCTACAAGATGCCCGACGGCAAGCTCTTCCTCTACGGCAAGGGCGGCGAAGCCTCCGTGTACGCCGAGGAGACCATCAAGCGCATCTCCGCCGCCAAGGCTGAGGAGTGGCAGAAGGCGTAAGCTGCAAGAGCTGACGCAAAAAACCGCAGGAGTCCGAATGGGACTGCCTGCGGTTTTTGTTGCCTTCCCCCTCTGGGGGAAGGTGTCATCAGGCCTTTAGGCCTGATGACGGATGAGGGACATTCATTTCGTACTATTCTCAATCAGGAAAGCATCATCTTTCAAAAGAGGTTTCGGCCTGCGGGCCGACCCGGGGGCTTTGCGATCGCCCCCGGGACCCCTTCGTGTCATGCGTTTTGATTTGGCAGTTCGATTTGAGAAAGGTATCAAATGGCAATAGACCCTCATCAGTCAGCCTGACGGCTGACAGCTTCCCCCAAAGTGGGAAGCCTTGGTTTCTCAGCCGATGACGCTCTTGCCGCCCATGTACATGCGCAGGGCCTCAGGGATCTTCACCGTGCCGTCGGCCTGGAGGTTGTTCTCCAGGAAGGCGATCAGCATGCGGGGCGGGGCCACGCAGGTGTTGTTCAGCGTGTGGGCCAGGTACTTCTTGCCGTCCGCGCCCTTGACGCGGATCTGCAGGCGGCGGGCCTGGGCGTCGCCCAGGTTGGAGCAGGAGCCGACCTCGAAGTACTTCTTCTGGCGGGGGCTCCAGGCCTCCACGTCCAGGGACTTGACCTTCAGGTCCGCCAGGTCGCCGGAGCAGCACTCGAGGGTGCGCACCGGGATGTCCAGGCTGCGGAAGAAGTCCACCGTGTTCTGCCAGAGGCGGTCGAACCACATGGGGCTGTCCTCGGGCTTGCAGACCACGATCATCTCCTGCTTCTCGAACTGGTGGATGCGGTACACGCCGCGCTCCTCGATGCCGTGGGCGCCGACCTCCTTGCGGAAGCAGGGGCTGTAGCTGGTCAGTGTCTGGGGCAGCTGGCTCTCGTCGAGGATCGTGTCGATGAACTTGCCGATCATGGAGTGCTCGGAGGTGCCGATCAGGTAGAGATCCTCACCCTCGATCTTGTACATCATGTTCTCCATCTCGGCGAAGGACATCACGCCGTTGACCACGTTGCCGTGGATCATGTAGGGTGGGATGCAGTAGGTGAAGCCGCGGTTGATCATGAAGTCGCGGCCGTAGCTGAGGATGGCGGAGTGCAGGCGCGCGATGTCGCCCATGAGGTAGTAGAAGCCGTTGCCGCTGGTCTTGCGGGCGGAATCCAGGTCGATGCCGCTCAGCTTCTCCATGATGTCCACGTGGTAGGGGATCTCGAAGTCCGGCACCACGGGCTCGCCGAAGCGCTCGATCTCGACGTTCTCGCTGTCGTCCTTGCCGATCGGCACGCTGGGGTCGATGATGTTCGGGATGACGAGCATGCGCTTGCGGATCTCGCCCTGCAGCTCCTCCTCGCGGGCTTCCAGCGTGGCCAGCTCATCGGCCGCCGCGGCGACCTGGGCCTTCACGGCCTCGGCCTCGTCCTTCTGGCCCTTGGCCATCAGACCGCCGATCTGCTTGGAGAGCACCTTGCGCTGGTTGCGCAGGCCGTCGGCCTTCTGGATGGTCTCGCGGTATTCCTTGTCCAGGGCCACGACCTCGTCCACCAGGGGAAGCTTGGCGTCCTGGTACTTTTTGCGGATGTTTTCCTTCACAAGCTCCGGATTGGTGCGGAGCAGAGCGATGTCGAGCATAGTTCTTCCTCCAAGGATTTTTTTCGATGCAGATTATACAACCCGCCGAAAACGGTGTCAAGGGCGGGAAGGTTCAGCCCTGCTGAGGCGCGGGCGGCTCCAGGCGGCGGATCACCTTCGCGGGCACCCCGCCGACCACCGTGTAGGGCGGCACGTCTTTGGTCACCACGGCCCCGGCGGCGATCACGGCCCCTTCGCCGATGGTCACGCCCTTGGTGATGACCACGCTGGCGCCGATCCACACGCGGTCGCCGATGTGGATGGGCGCGTAGTGGTTGCGCCGGCTCGCGGCATCGAGGTCGTGGTCGATGGTGGCCAGCACGATGTTGTGGCCGATGAGCACGTCGTCCCCGATGAAGATGCCGCCCTGATCCTGGAAATGGCAGCAGTCGTTGACGAAGACCCGCCGGCCGAAGTGGGTGTTGCGGCCGAAGTCCGTGTAGAAGGGCGGGAACATCCCCAGCGAGGGATCGACGGCCTCCCCGGTGATCTCGGAGAGGATGGCGCGGATCTCCTCCGGCTCGTGGTAGGCGCCGTTCAGCTCCGCGGTCAGGCGATGGGCGCGGTAACAGGTCTCCATGACCAGGGCGTCCATCTCCGGCGTCAGCACGGGATCCTCGTGGGTGTTGATGTAGCGGACCACGTCGTCGATGGTCATGGGCTCACGCTCCTTCCGTGTCGGAGGCTTCCGCCTCCCGGTGGATCGACTGCTCGGCGGAGAAACCCTGGGGATAGCGCCTCTCCAGTTTCTCGATGTTCATGCGCAGCACGGTCTCCAGGTCATAGCCGATGGCGTGGGCGGTCTCCGCCAGGTACCAGGCCACGTCGCCCAGCTCGGCGGCCAGGCGGTCGGCGTCCAGGGGATGGCCCTGGGCCAGGTGCTTCTTCACCAGGTCGATGGCCTCCCCGGCCTCCCCGCATAGGCCCATCACCCCGTTGATGAGCACGTCGCGCGGCTCCAGCGCCGGGTTGAGCGTGCGCAGGGCTAGCTGCTGGTATTCGTTGATGGTCATGGCAAACCTCCAGTTTAGGCTAAAAGCGAAGGGGTGCAGGGGGCTCGGAGCGCCCGGAAAACGCCATGTTATGGCGTTTTCAGCGGAGAGCGGGCGGCAGCCCCGGACCGATCGCAAAGCCCCCGGCCCGCGCCCGCAGGCGCGGAACCCTCGTAATGGGGCAATATCAGAGCCCCATGTGTTTCAGCGCAGATTTCAGCGCCAGCTTGCCGTGCATGTACGTCAGCGCGCCCTGCATGTACGCCGTGTAGGGCGGGCGCATCGGGCCGTCCGCGCTCAGCTCAATCGACGCGCCGGAGACAAAGGTGCCCGCCGCCATGATGACCTGATCCGCGTAGCCGGGCATATCCCAGGGCTCCGGCAGGGCCATGGAATCCACCGGCGAGGCCATCTGGATGCCCTGGCAGAAGCGGATGAGGTTCTCCGGGGTCTCCAGGCGGATGGCCTGGATGATGTCCGCGCGGGGCTCGTCCGAGGGCGGCGTGGTGGTGCGGCCCATGTCTTCAAACACCCGGGCCACGAGGCAGGCGGTCTTCAGCGCCTGGGCCACGGTGTGGGGCGCCATGAACAGCCCCTGGTAGAAGGGCTGGTAGCTGGCGGCGTAGCTGCCCACCTCCAGGCCGATGCCCGGGGCGGTGATGCGCCAGCTGATGCGGTCGATGGCCTCCCTGGTGCCGGCCATGTAGCCGCCCGTGGGGGCCAGGCCGCCGCCGGGGTTCTTGATGAGGCTGCCGACACACACGTCCGCGCCGTGGTGGGTGGGCTCGGTATCGCAGACGAACTCGCCGTAGCAGTTGTCCACCATCAGCCGCACGCCGGGGTGCCGGGTGTGCAGCATCTCCGCCAGCGGGGCGAAGGCCTCCGGCATCAGGGACGGACGCCAGGCGTAGCCGCGGCTGCGCTGGGCGATGACCAGGGTCGTGTTGGGCTGCAGCGCCCTCTCGACGGCCTCCAGGTCGATTTTCCCGTCCGCGGTCAGCTCCACCTGGGAGTAGCTCACGCCCATCTCCCGCAGGGAGCCGGGGACGGGCTCGCCCTCGCCGGACCCGATCACGTCCAGCAGGGTGTCGTAGGGCGTGCCGGTGGCGGAGAGGATGTGCTCGCCGGGCCGGGTGAGGCCGAAGAGCGTCAGGGACAGGGCCGCCGTGCCGCTGGCGATGGAGGGGCGCACGATAGCAGCCTCCGCGCCGAACAGGTCGGCCCAGATGGCGGCCAGGGTGTCGCGGCCGATGTCGTCATAGCCGTAGCCCAGGGTCGGGGCGAAGTGACGCACCGCCACGCCGTGTTCGCGGAAGGCGTCCAGCACGCGCTTCGTGCAGGCCTCCTCGTTCTCGTCGATGCGGGCAAAGACGGGCTTCAGGGCTTCCTCCGCCCGGGCAATTCGTTCGTCGATGGTCATGGGTGTGTTCCTTTCTGTGGTTCAGTGGATGGAGGCGCTGCCGTCCGCCTCCCCAAGGAAGAAGCGCTCCAGCTGCTCCGGCGCGTCCGCGTCCAGCGGATGGACCCAGCACACGTCCTCCTCGCGGCGCATCCAGGTCATCTGGCGCTTGGCGTAGCGGCGTGTCCCCTGCTGGATCAGCGCCACGGCCTCCTCCAGGGGGCGCTCGCCGCGCAGCACGGGCAGCAGCTCCTTGTAGCCGATGGCCTGCATGGCCTGGCAGCTCTCCGGTACGCCGCGGGCGAGGAGGGCGCGCAGCTCGTCCATTAGCCCGTCCGCGATCATCTGCTCCACACGCAGGTCGATGCGCCGGTAGAGCGTCTCCCGCGGCATGGTCAGGGCGGCGACGCGGCAGGGAATGGGCGGCTCGCCCTCGGTGGGCGTCTGCCGGGAGAAGGGCTTGCCGGTCAGGCGGCAGACCTCGAGGGCGCGGATAACCCGGCGCGTGTCGTTCACGTGCAGGCGCGCGGCGGTCACGGGGTCGAGGGCGGCGAGGGCCTCGTGCAGGGCTTCCCTTCCGCCCGGCGCGGCGGCCTGGATTTCCAGCTCGGCGCGCAGGGCCGGATCGCCCGCCGTGTCGCCCATGGCCATCGGATGGCGCATGGCCCGCAGGTAGAAGCCGGTGCCGCCCACGAACAGCGGGATGTGTCCCCGGGCCCGGATGCCCTCGCAGCAGGCGGCGGCGTCCTCCACGTAGCGGGTGACGCTGTAGCTCTCCCAGGGCTCCAGGATGTCCAGCATGTGGTGCGGCACGAGGGCGCGCTCCTCCGCCGTGGCCTTGGCGGTGCCGATGTCCATGCCGCGGTAGAGCTGCATGGAGTCCATGCACACGATCTCGCACCCGTGCTTTTGCGCCAGGCGCAGGGAAAGGGCGGTTTTGCCGCTGGCGGTGGGGCCTGTCAGCACCCAGGCGGGGGAGATGGGCATGGTGGAGTCACCTTCTTCCTGAAATAGCGCATTCATGATTATAGCGGGAGCGAAGAGGCTTGTAAAGCAAAGAAACGTCATCTCAACGTTCCATGCTGTTTTCATCCATCAAAAAATCAATTGGATTGATTCTCAGAATGCCAGTTTCATCTGTCCAGCTCTTTCCGTAGGATTTGGAGATAACGATTTTCTTAAATGAGTCTGCGATAGCTGCCATCGGGCGCAGCTCTGCTCGGGCTTTATCCGCATCATCCATATTCAGCGCGGATTGAATGTAGTATTTTTTGTTCCCTTTTGAAGCAATAAAGTCGACTTCACAGCTTTTCTGTGTTCGTTTCCCCTCCGCATTTTTTTCGATCAGAGGAACCACACCGACATCCACAAGATAGCCACGGATGACAAGTTCGTTATAGATGATGTTTTCCA
This sequence comes from uncultured Eubacteriales bacterium, assembly GCA_902790495.1. Classification (GTDB taxonomy): domain Bacteria; phylum Bacillota; class Clostridia; order Christensenellales; family Aristaeellaceae; genus RUG11272. Next base: position 10,058 of record CADASK010000041.1, on the reverse strand, counting down.
TGATGTGGCTTTCCTCCTGCTGACGGAATCCAAGGCGCGCGTTCCGAAGGCCGATATCTGTGCAATAGTACTTAGACGGATACTCAAAGTATTTTTTCCCCTTGATATCAAACCGTACAGCTTCCTCAAACAGAAAAGAATCGATCAGATCGTTCAGATATTTCGAGATAGTTTCGGATTCAACCTTCAAGCCCTTGACGCTTTGCAGCGTCTTTGCGATTTTGCTTGCATTGGTCAGGGAACCGACGGAGGAGCATAGAGCGCTGGTAAGCTCCCGCAGTACACCTGGAAGCGCAATGCTATATCTTTCTTCAATATCCTTAAAGTAGATTTCTTCAAACAGCGTTGACAGATAAGCGGCCTTGTCCTCATCGCTATCCAGGTGAAGAAGATAAGGCATTCCGCCGTACATACAATAGAGATCGTAAGCGTCTCTGCGATCCAGGCTCGATGCTTCGCAGAATTCCCGGAAAGACAGCGGGTACATTTTGATGACATCCCCGCGTCCGCGGAATTCCGTAGAGACATCCTTGGATAGCATTTTTGAATTACTTCCTGTCACATACACATCAACGTTTCCCAAATGCAGCAAGCCGTTCAATACGCTGTAGAGCCGAACGGGTCTGTCATGCTGTGTAAGTTCCTCCCTGGAGATGGCAAACTGGATTTCATCAATGAGCACATAGTATTGCTGATGAGAATCCGAAACACGTTTTCTGATATAGACGGACAAGTTGTTCGGGTCACGGTATTGGGCGTTTTGGTCATCGTCCAAAGCCAGCTGTATGATATTGCTTTCTGGTATGCCGGATCGGAGAAGATGGGTTTTGAACAGATCAAACAGCAGAGTGCTTTTTCCACATCTTCTGATGCCAGTGATGACCTTGATTCGTTGATTCCACTGATGCCTGATCAGTGTATTGAGATAATGCTTTCTTTCTGCCATTTTTTCACCCCGGGTGGTTCTGTCGAAAGTTGGTTGCATTTACGACCAAGTTCCGATTCGTATTGTATATCAAGGATACAAAAAAAGCAACAATTTTCATGGAGCTGCTACCAGCTCACTTGACGAAACAAAGAATCAAAGTACAATGCTGGTAGGATCCCCCGACCAGACAGGAGGAAAGACCGCCGATGTCCAACCCATCCCGCTCGATTCCCACGGGCACGTTATTGCGCCGCTTTATCCCTTATTATCGCAAATACTGGAAAACCCTCGTCTTTGACCTGTGCTGTGCCGCGCTAACCACCGTGTGCGACCTGCTGCTGCCGCTGATCGTGCGCACCATCACCCAGCGGGCCTACGCGCCGGACTTCCCGGACTCGCTGCCGGTGGCCTTCATCCTGGAGCTGGGCGGCATCTACTTGCTGCTGCGCGTCATCGACGCGGCGGCCCAGTACTACATGCAGTCCGTCGGCCACATCATGGGCTCCAAGCTGGAGACCGACATGCGCACCGACCTGTTCCACCACCTGCAGCAGCTGTCCTTCAGCTACTTCAGCTCCACCAAAGTGGGCCAGATCATGTCCCGCATCACCTCCGACCTGTTTGAGGTGACGGAGTTTTGCCACCACTGCCCGGAGGAGTTCTTCATCGCGGGCGTGAAGATCATCGGCAGCTTCATCGTGCTGATCCGCATGAACGTGCCGCTGACGCTGATGATGTTCACCCTGGTGCCGCTGATGGTGCTGGTGGCCCGGCGCTACAACGTGCGCTTCCGCAGGGCCTTCAAGGACCGCAACCGCCAGGTGGGCGAGATCAACGCCCAGGTGGAGGACAGCCTGCTGGGCGTGCGGGTCGTGAAATCCTTCGCCAACGAGGAGATGGAGGAGGAGAAGTTCGCCCGGGGCAACCAGGAGTTCCTGCGGCTGAAGGCCATCTCCTACAAGTATATGGCCGAGTTCGGCACCTCCACGCGGGTGTTCGACGGCCTGATGTACATCGTCATCGTGGTGGCGGGTGCGCTGTACATGCGCGCGGGCAGGCTGACCGTGGCGGACTTCACCGCCTACCTGCTCTACGCGAACATGCTGCTGGCGGCTATCCGCCGCATTGTGGAGTTCATCGAGCAGTTCCAGCGAGGCATGACGGGCATCGAGCGCTTCTTAGAGGTGATGGACGCGCCGGAGGAGATCAAGGACGCCCCCGACGCCCGGGAGCTGAAGGACGTGAAGGGCGACATCACCTTCGAGAACCTCGGCTTCCACTACAGCGACGACGACGCGGAGGTGCTGCACCACCTGAACCTGCACGTGGAGGCGGGCCAGTCCGTCGCCCTGGTCGGGCCCTCCGGCGCGGGCAAGACCACCCTGTGCAACCTGATCCCCCGCTTCTACGACGCCACCGAGGGCCGCCTGCTGGTGGACGGCCAGGATGTGCGGAAGCTGACCCAGCGCTCCCTGCGCCGTGCCATTGGCATGGTGCAGCAGGACGTGTACCTCTTCGCCGGCACCGTGCTGGACAACATCCTCTACGGCAAGCCCGGCGCGACCCGCGAGGAGGCTGTCGAGGCCGCGAAGATGGCCGGCGCCCACGACTTCATCACTGCCCTGCCCCAGGGCTATGACACCTACGTGGGCGAACGCGGCGTGCGCCTCTCCGGCGGACAGAAGCAGCGCATCTCCATCGCCCGGGTCTTCCTCAAGAATCCGCCGATCCTGATCCTGGACGAGGCCACCTCGGCCCTGGACAACGAGAGCGAGCGCCTGGTGCAGGCCTCCCTGGAGAAGCTGGCGAAGGGCCGCACGGTGTTCACCATCGCCCACCGCCTGACCACCATCCGCAACGCGGACATCATCTGGGTGCTGACGGAAAACGGCGTGGAGGAGATGGGCACCCACCAGGAGCTGATGGCCAAGGGCGGCATCTACGCCGGGTTGTACAAGATGTATACAGAGAAAGAGTAATCTTTATCAACTCAATCAGTATGGAGGCCGGCGAAGGGGTGCAGGGGGCTCGGAAGCGCCCGGAAAACTCCATGTTATGGAGTTTTCAGCGGAGAGCGGGCGGCAGCCCCGGACCGATCGCAAAGCCCCCTGCCCGCGCCCGCAGGCGCGGAACTCCTGCAGCTGAAGCACATTTCAAAGCGTTGAAACGAAACCACCAAAGACGAAAGGAGGCCGACCATGCGCAGGGCTTTCTTTCGTCTTTTTCTGCTGCTTTTCCTGCTCTGCGCATTCGCCGCAGGCGCCCGCGCGGAAACCCGCGCCCTGCTGGTCGGCTGCGACCGCTTCCTCAGCCAGGAGAACACCGCGCCCTCCTCCCGCAATAACGTGGAGGAATTCCACGCGGCCCTGCGCTCGGGCGGCGACGCGCCCACCCGGGTGGTGACGCGAGTGGACAGCCTGCGCGGCGCGGAGGAGCTGGCCGCGGCCGTGGCGGAGGCCTTCGAGGGCAGCGCCGAGGGTGATGTGTGCCTGTTCTACCTGAGTACCCACGGCCTGTGGAACCAGCGCTGGAAGCCCGCTGAGACCCGCTTCCTGCTCTCGGACGGCGAGGAGGAGGGCAGCGTGACCGCCGGAGAGCTGCGGGCCATGCTCGACCCGATCCACGGCACCAAGGTGCTGATCCTCGACGCCTGCCACGCCGGGGCCGTGCTGGGCAAGGGCATCTACAAGCCCTTCGACAATGTGTTTGAGGGCGCGGACTACAAGGTGCTCTGCTCCTCCGGCGGGGCTGAGGAGAGCTGGTTCTGGTCGGGGACGGCGCCCTCGCCCGAGGCGACTGCTTTGCCCGAGGGTGAGCCTGGAGAAACCGAGGGTACGGAAGCGCCGCCGGAACGCCTGGTCACCGCCGGGCAGGGCTATTTCACCGCGGCGGTATGCCGGGCGCTGAATCCGCAAGATGCCTGTCCCGGGGATCTGAACCGCGACGGCCGGATCACCCTGGCGGAGCTGAAGCGCTACCTGCGGGCGCACCACGGGGAATCCACCGTGCAGGTCTACCCGGAGGAGGACGACTTCTGCCTCTACCTGCGCGGCGGGGACGCCGAGGCAGCCGCGACCATTGCTGCCAACCGCGTGACCGACGTGAGCTTCGAGACCGGCGCGCTGACGGTGGAGCAGCCGGTGATGACCTTTGGCTTCACGGTGCGCCGCTGGTCGCGGGTGGCCTACCGCACGGTGTTCCGCCGGGACGGCCGCTGGGACTGGGCGGACGCGGACTTCCTCTACGACACGCTGGAGACCGGCGCGAAGCCGGACAGCCGCCCCGGCTGGTGCTCGCCGGGCTACAAGGAGCGCCGCTTCGTGCTGACCCCGGACAGCGAGGCCGGCGGCTACGTGCTGCTGCAGGTGCTGACCCTCGAGGACGACGGCACGGTGCGCGTCGCGGCCTCGGCCACGATGTGCATCGCGCCGGTCAGCGCCGACCCGGATCTCAACATCCTGGTGTCGGACAGCGTGGAGCCGGAGCGCGGCGGCGAGCTGACGATGGTGATCCAGCACCGGTGCCCGTGCGAGCTGACGGTGACCGTCGAGGACATGCTGGGCCGCACGGTGCGGCGGCTCGCGACCCTGCAGGCCACCCGGCCCGAGCAGCTCTACCCGGACGGCTCGGCCTTCACCTGGAACGGCCTGGATGACCGGGGCGAGGCGGCCCCCGCGGGCTGGTACCGTGTGCGGGCGAGGGCGAACGTCGGCGGCCGGAGCTTCACCTACGCCTCGCGCAGCGTGGAGCTGCGGGCTGAGCGGGAGGATCTGGCCATCTGGGACGAGGTGCCGGAGGATGTGCTTCCGGAAGAAGAATAATTCTTAAAAAAGCAGCTGCCAAAAAATGCGGCAGCGAAGGGGTGGAGGGGGCGATCGCAAAGCCCCCTCCCCGCGCCCGCAGGCGCGGAACCCTGCTTACAAAGAGAAAAAGAGCGAATCGCCCGTTATGGTGATTCGCTCTTTCTAAAGCCAAGCAATGCTTATTGCACCTTCAGCCCATTGGGCACCCCGCGCCAGCTGGACAGCGGCCACAGCACCTGCGTCACCTTGCCCATGATCATATCGCGGGTGATCGGCCCGATGTACCGGGAGTCGTTGGAGTTGTTGCGGTGGTCGCCCATCACGAAGTAATAGCCCTCCGGCACGGTGTACTCCGGGAAGAGGTAGCCGCTGCCGGTGCGGTAGTCGTCGTTGATGTAGGGCTCCTCGTAGCGCTCGCCGTTGACGAACAGGTGGCCGTCCAGAATGGCCACGCGGTCGCCCGGCAGGCCCACCACACGCTTGACAAAGTTGGTGCCGCCGCGGTCGGGGTAGCGGCAGATGACCACGTCAAAGCGCTCCGGGTCGCCGCCGATGGTGAAGCGCCGGGCATTCTGCTGGCCCTCCGCGTCCCACCAGGGCATGGCCAGCCAGAAGGAGCCGTAGCTGGTCTTGGAGACATACATGATCTCGCCGTTGGCCAGGGTGTCGTCCATGGAGTGGCCGTCCACGCGCACCGGCTCAAAGATAAAGATGCGCACCGGCAGCGCGATCATCAGCGCCACCAGCAGGGTCAGCACCCACTCCAGGATCTCGCGCCACACGGGCTTCTTCTCCTTTTCCTTCTTTGCCTTCTTCGCGCTCCGCTCGTCTGCGGCGGGCTGAAGGGTTTCCGCCTCCGCGGAAAGATGCTCACGATCTTCGCTCATGCTGCGGGCCTGCCTTTCGTCTCTTTTTTCACCGCGCCCGGGAGCGCGGAAGCATATCTGCCTGGGTCAACGAAAGGCATTATAGCATAGTTTCGCTATCTTGTCATCCGAAAAAAGAAGGTCTTGACATCGACAAAAAGATTTGATAAAATTTAATTGCAGCCAATCGAACGGCTGACATCCGACAGGAGGGAATCACGATGAGTTTTTATGATTATGCTGTGACCACACCCAAGGGCGAGGAAGTCTCCATGAAGAACTACGAGGGCAAGGTGGTGATGGTGGTGAACACCGCCACCGGCTGCGGCTTCACGCCCCAGTACAAGGATCTGGAGGCCATGTACGAAAAGTACCATGCCCAGGGCCTGGAGATCGTCGACGTGCCTTGCAACCAGTTCCGCGATCAGGCCCCCGGCACCGACGAGGAGATCCACCAGTTCTGCACCCTGCACTACAACACCCAGTTCCCGCAGATGAAGAAGAGCGACGTCAACGGCGCCAACGCCATCCCGCTGTTCACCTACCTCAAGGGTCAGAAGGGCTTCGAGGGCTTCGGCAAAGGCGCGAAGGCCATGCTGATGAACGCCATGCTGCACGGCATCCCGAAGGAGAATCCCGATATCCGCTGGAACTTCACCAAGTTCATCGTGGATCGCCAGGGCAACGTCGTCGCCCGCTTTGAACCCACCGCCGACATGGCCGACGTGGACAAGTGCGTGGCCGCGCTGCTGTAATATCACCATCGATGAGGTGAACCTCATGCCCCCCGAAATGCTCGACGAAGCGCTCAGGCTGGACAACCAGCTCTGCTTTCCCCTCTACGCCGCGGCCCGCAAGATCGTGGGCGCCTACACCCCGGCCTTAAAACCCCTGGGCCTGACCTACACGCAGTACCTCGTGTTCCTGGTGCTCTGGGAGCAGGACGATCTGCCCATGGGCGAGGTCTGCCGGCGTCTGCGCCTGGACAGCGGCACCCTGACCCCGGTGCTCAAGAAGCTCGAGGCTGAGGGTTACCTGACCCGCACCCGCTCCGCCGAGGACGAGCGCGTGGTCACCCTGCGCCTGACGGACGCCGGACACGCCCTCAAGCGGCAGGTTGCCTCCGTGCCGATGCAGGTCGCCGGCACCGTGAAGCTCTCTCCGGAGGACGCGGCCCAGCTGTACACGCTGCTGTACAGGTTCCTGGACGCGGAGGGAGAGGCGTAAGAAAGTACAGCAAAACCCCGGACACGCTTTGGATCATCCGTGCAAAGCGCTGTCCGGGGGTTTCTTTTTGCTGTTATGCCGTCCACTCCATGTGCAAGGTGCGGTTCTGCTCAGCGCAGTCGACCAGATAAAGGTTGATCAGCGTCTGATAGGGGATGCCGGACTTTTCGGACATGGCGCGGAAATAATCGAGGGCGGCTGCATCCAGATTGATGGTGATCTGCTTGCGCTCACGGTGCGTGTAGGGGTTCTTGCGGGGGAAGGAAAAATCATACTCATTCTTCATAATTACATTATAATGATATCAATCATTCTGTCAAGATTTATAGAAAGAATTACAGATACCTTCCCGTGACGCTGGCGGGGTTGCGGCGGATCTCGTCGGGCGTGCCGCAGGCGACGACGCGGCCGCCCTCCTCGCCGCCGCCGGGGCCCATGTCGATCACCCAGTCGGCGTTGCGGATCACGTCCAGGTCGTGCTCGATCACGATCACCGTCGCGCCGCTGTCGATCAGCCGCCGGAAGACCCTCAGCAGGGTCTCCACGTCCAGCGGATGCAGGCCGATGGTGGGCTCGTCGAAGACGAACACAGAGTCCGACTGGCCCTTGCCCATCTCGCTGGCGAGCTTGAGGCGCTGGGCCTCGCCGCCGGAGAGGCTGGGGGTCTCCTCGCCCAGGGTCAGGTAGCCGAGGCCCAGATCGTGGAGCACCTGCAGGCGGCGGCTGACGTTGGGCAGGTCGGCGCAGGCCTTCAGCGCTTCGTCAACGCTCATGTCCATCAGCTCCGGCAGGGTGCGGCCATCCTCGGGCTGCCGGCCCTTGGGCACGCGGCGGATCAGCCCGGCCTCCTTGGCGTAGCGGGAGCCGCCGCAGTCCGGGCAGGGGATGTCCACGTCGGGCAGGAACTGCACGTCCAGGCTGATGCTGCCCGTGCCGTCGCAGACCGGGCAGCGCAGGCGGCCTGTGTTGTAGGAGAAATCGCCCGCGCCGTGCCTTGCGCAGCTCGTCGTGCACGTCGGCGTAGGTGGCCACGGTGGAGCGCACGTTGATGCCGATGGGCGTGGCGTCGATCAGCTTCACCTGGCGGATGCCCTCGGTTTCCACGGCCTGCACGTGGGCCGGGAGCTTCGCGCCGCGCAGCGCGGCTTCGATGGCGGGGATCAGGCTCTCCAGCACCATGGTCGTCTTGCCGGACCCGGACACGCCCGTGACGGCGATCATCCGTCCCTTCGGGAAGGTGACCTCCAGGGGCTTCACGGTGTGGATGGCGGAGGTGGAGAGGTGGATGCGGCCGATGTCGAACATGGCCTCAGAGGGCGCGTGGGGGCCGATATCGATCACCCGCTCGCCCGTGAGGAAGCCCGCGATGCGCGAGGCCGGGCTGTGCGCCACCTCCTCCAGCGGCCCCTGGGCGATGATGGTGCCGCCGCCCGCGCCGGCCTCCGGCCCCAGCTCGATGAGCCAGTCGGCCTCGCGCAGCACGTTGGTGTCGTGATCCACCAGCACCACGGTGTTGCCGTCGCTGAGCAGGTCGCGCATCACCCCGCGCAGGCCCTCCATGTTGGAGGGATGCAGGCCGATGGAGGGCTCGTCCAGCACGTAGAGCACGCCGGTGGTGCGGTTGCGCACGGCGCGGGCCAGCTGCATCCGCTGCCTTTCGCCGGTGGAGAGGGTGGAGGCCGCCCGGTCGAGGGTCAGGTAGCTCAGGCCCAGGTCGTGCAGCCGACGGGCCGCGCCGCGGAAGGCCTCGCAGATGCTCTCGGCCATGGGGCGCATCTCCTCCGGCAAGGACGCCGGCACGCCGTCCACCCACCGGCTCAGCTCGGTCAGGGTCATGGCGCACACGTCGGCCAGGGAGACGCCCCGCAGTCTAGGCGCGCGGGCGGCCTCAGAGAGCCGGGTGCCGCCGCAGTCCGGGCAGACGTCCTGGCGCAGGAACTTCTCCACGCGCTTCATGCCCTTCTCGTCCTTCACCTTGGAGAGGGCATTCTCCACCGTGTAGGTGGCGTTGAAGTAGGTGAAATCCATGTCGCCCGCCGCGCCGCTGGTGCGGTTCTGGTAGATGATGTTCTTCTTCACCGCCGGGCCGTGGAACACGATGTCGCGCTCCCGCTCCGTCAGCTCGCGGAAGGGCACGTTGGTGCGCACGCCCATCTCCCGGGCGATGTCCTTCATCAGCGACCACATCAGGGTCTGCCACGGGGCCACCGCGCCCTCGTCGATGGAGAGGCTCTCGTCGGGCACGAGGGTGCTCTCATCCACCGTGCGGATGACGCCGGTGCCGTCGCAGCGCTTGCACGCGCCCTGGCTGTTGAAGGCCAGCTCCTCCGCGCCTGGGGCGAAGAAGCGCTCGCCGCAGACGGGGCAGGTCAGCTCCAGGCCCGCCGCCACGTTCAGCGAGGGCGGCACCATGTGGCCGTTGGGGCAGCGGTGGCTGGCCAGACGGGAGAACATGAGCCGCAGCGCGTTGAGCAGCTCGGTGCCCGTGCCGAAGGTGGAGCGGATGCCCGGCACGCCGGGGCGCTGGCGCAGGGCGAGGGCGGCGGGCACATAGCGCACGTCGTCCACCTGGGCCTTCTCCGCCTGGGTCATGCGGCGGCGGGTGTAGGTGGAGAGGGATTCGAGGTAACGCCGGGAGCCCTCCGCGTAGAGGATGCCCAGGGCGAGCGAGGACTTGCCGGAGCCGGACACGCCCGCCACCGCCACCAGCCTGTGCAGCGGGATGTCCACGTCGATGTTCTTCAGGTTATGGACACGGCCGCCGCGGATCTCGATCCGTGACGGCGTTTGCTTCTCTTCCATGGTCAAGGTGCTCTGCCTCCCGGGTGATGTTGTTGCCTGTCTACTATATACTATCCTGCGGGAAATGGCAATTCCGTTTCCGGCATCGCGGGGCAAAATGCCGCGGACAAAGCCTTTGCATTTCACGCCCAACTATGCTATACTTTCTGCGGCGGGGCGTGTCCCCATCGCGCGGTAGTGTCGGAACGGCATACGAAGTTGACTTAAAATCAACCGCCCTCGGGATTGCGGGTTCAAATCCCGCCTACCGCACACAGCCCCGGCTCTTCTCGAGCGCGGGGCTTTTTGCTGCACAGATACTCCATTGTTATCGTATTGTCCACGAGGAGGCGAGCGAAGGGTTGCAGGGGGCTCGGAGCGCCCGGAAAACGCCATGTTATGGCGTTTTCAGCGGAGAGCGGGCGGCAGCCCCGGACCGATCGCAAAGCCCCT
>CADASK010000040.1 GCA_902790495.1 uncultured Eubacteriales bacterium | reverse complement strand
GACCTCGACGCCTTCCGCAAGCGCTACGGCATCACGGGCGAGATCAAAACCATCTACTGAGCGGGCGCCTCCCGCAGCCCCTCGGCCTCCGGCATCAGCCCGGCGCCCGCCAAGCGCGGGTCGACCTCCGGCAGCTGCGGGATGCGCAGCAGAATCTCCGTGCCCGCGTCCGGCTCGGAGGCGACGGTGAACACACAGCGGCTGTCCGCAGAGGCCAGCCGTTTTGCTATGTTCCGAAGGCCGATATGCCGGCTCTCCGCGCCGCCGTCCGGGTCGGCGATCAGCGCGCGCACCTCGGCCAGCTGCCCCGCGTCCATGCCGCAGCCGTTGTCCTGCAGGGTCACGCACAGGAAGCCCTCGGCGTCCACCTGGGCGCTCAGGGTGATGCAGAGGCGGCGGTGGATGTGCTTGCCGCCGTGGCGGATCGCGTTTTCCACCAGCGGCTGCAGGATCAGCGAGAGGGTGGTGTGGGCCAGGGCCTCCGGCGACACCTGCTCCACATAGTCATAGGCATCCTGCCGGCGCTGGTTCATCAGGGCGATGTAGTTGCGGGCGCACTTGACCTCCTCCTCGAAGGGCACCTGGAAGGGCGCGTAGAGGGAGTAGTGCAGCATGCGCGAGGTGGCGAAGATCATGTTCTCCAGGGGCATCACGCCGTAATACTGCGCCATGCCGCGCATGGCCTCGAGGGTGTTGAAGAGGAAGTGCGGGTCGATCTGCTGGCGGTAATAGGCCATCACGGCGCGGTCACGGGCGAGCACGGCGTCGTAGGCGCGCTGCTGGGCCTGCAGGTTTTCCGCGTTGGTGCGGCCGATGGTTTCCAGCAGGGTGTTGAAGTGGGTGGCCAGCCGGTTCAGCTCGTCATTGCGCACGGAGGGCAGGGTTTCGACCCGGCCTGCCCGCACATCCTCCACGGAGCTGATGAGGCGGTGGATGTCCCGGGCGAGGAGGATGAAGCTGGCGAAGGTGATGGCCAGCACGATCATCGCGCCGAGGGTCAGCAGGAGAAAGCTGCTGCGGTCGGGCCGCGTGCTGACCAGCAGGCGCTGGGGGATGGCGCACAGCAGCTCGCCCTCGATGCCGGGCAGCGCCAGGCGCAGCACGTTGTAGGTCTCCCCGCCGCTGGCCACCCGGGTCACGGGCGCGTCGCCGCCGGCGGCCTGCCAGGCATCAAACACGGGGGAGGCCGCGCCGATGGGGTGCGTCTGCCCCTGGGCCAGCAAGGCGTAGGCGGTGATGAGGTCGGGATGGAAGCTGCTCACGTCCAGGATGGCAGTCAGGTCGTACTGCAGCAGGCACCGGGCGTCCGCCGACCGCCTGCCCTCGCCCAGCAGCGAGCGGAAGGGGTAGACGTACAGCAGGCAGTAGGAGCCGCGGTGGGGGATCAGCGCGATGCGGCCGGAGGGGACGTCCCCCTCGAGATAGGGCGCGAGGGTGTCCCGGTCGAGGCCGAGGTAGGCCCCGGCGGTCTCGATGCGGGCGCTGTCCCCAGCCCAGACCATCAGGCCGCGCAGGCCCGGGTCAAGGCGCATGTCGCTGAACATGGTCTGCCGTGCGTTGAGGATGCTCCGGTAGCGGGCGGCGGGCTGCTTGCTGAACAGGGCGTCCTGCACGTCCCGGGAGTAGGCCAGGGTGGCGGCCAGGCGGGCGTGGCTGTCCTCCCGCCGCAGCACGGCGGACTGCAGCTCGTCGCTGAGCAGGGCGTACTGGTTTTCGATGCTCGTTTGGGCGCTGTAGGTGCGCTCGCGGGACACCAGCGCGGTCATGAGGAGCATAAAGAGCAGCACCGCGGTGAGGTTGAGGATCAGGGATCGCTTGATGGTGCGCATGGGCATTGTCCTGTTCTGCCCTTGGGAAAGGGCTGATTCATTGTTTATGTTCTATAAAGACTGACATGAAAGGATGCGGCCCGAAGAGTCCAGAGGCGATCGGAAAGCCTCTGTTCGCCGCCCGCAGGCGGCGAAATCCTCTGCGCAGGGGTTCCGCGCCTGCGGGCGCGGGCAAGGGGCTTTGCGATCGCCCCTTGCAACCCTTCGCGCGCCGCCTGAAGGCGGCGATATCAAGTAGCTTAGCACCGCCAATATAGCATATATGGCCGAGAAAGGCAATAAAAAGGACAATTCTATGGTCCGAAAGGGGCCGATCCATCAAATAAGTCATTCACAAACGGGAAAAAATCGTGTATAAAAGAATGAAGATGGTTCAGCTGTGAACCAGTGTCCGAACTGAATGAAAGGAGTACCACCATGAAAAAGCTTCTGGCAGTCCTTCTCACTCTCTGCATGCTGCTGAGCTGTGTCAGCGCGCTGGCGGAGTCCACGCACTACACCTACCAGCAGGCGACCACCAGCGTCAACGAGTCCGTGGACTACAACGGCGACGCGCTGAGCAAATACTTCGAGGACAAGTTCAACTTTGACTGGGATATCATCTCCCTGACCAATGAGAACGCCGAGGAGAACGTCCGCATCTGGATCAACGCCATGAACCTGCCGGACGTGACCATCAACAACACCTACCGCAACGGCGAGATGATGAACTACATCCAGCAGGGCCTGCTGTATCGCTTCCCGGACGACTGGAAGGAGCGCTGGCCCAACGCCGCCAAGGCCTTCGAGCTGACCTCCTTGGGCGACGCCGTGGCCGAGCAGGCCGGCGGCACCTACATCTTCCCCCGCGCGATCTTCGCCAACAACTATCCGGCGGAAAAGATCGTGACCCACATGTCCGTCTACCTGCGCAAGGACTGGGCGGAGGCCGTGGGCTTCCCGATCAAGGACGCCTATAAGACCAGCGAGCTGATGGAGTTCGCCCGTCTGCTGAAGGAAAAGGATCCCGGCAACGTGGGCAGCCGCCTGATCCCCATCGCGGTGCAGCCCCTGTGGGCGCCCTACCTGTTCACCCTGGCCAACTCCGCCTACTCCGGCGGCGCGGACACCGACCTGACCTTCTACAAGGATGCCGAGGGCAAGTATCAGTGGGGCCCCGCCTCCGAGGAGACCCTCACCGGCCTGAAGCTCTATCGCCAGGCCTATGAGGAGGGCCTGCTGGCGCCCGAGTTCTACACCTACACCAACACCGAGGCCAACGAGGACTTCTACATCGCGGGCGTCGCCGGCATGACCATCATGCAGGGCATGGCCAGCTTCATGCAGCTGACCGACAGCTATGTGACCGAGAACCTGGGCCTCAACTATGACGACGCGGTGCATGTGGCCGTGGTGCTGGGCGAGGACGGCAAGTATCACGCGCCCGAGCTGATCAACTACTCCGGCTACATCATGTTCAACCCGAAGATGGAGCAGGCCAAGTTTGAGCGCTACATGGACCTGATGGACTACGCCGCCACCGAAGAGGGCCAGATGATCATCCGCATGGGCTTCCAGGGCGAGGACTGGGACTGGGGCGAGAACGGCGAGATCATCTCCCACTATGAGGAAGGCCAGAGCGCCCGAAGCAAGTATCCCTCCATCTACCCCGTGTATCACCGCCTGGTCATCATGAGCGACGACTTCACCCTGATCAACCCGAACTACGCCCAGAAGTACCGCGACCGCGTGGCCCAGCTGTACATCACCAAGAACGAGTACGGCGACGACGTGAGCATCGCGCCCGTGGACTGGAATGTCATGCTCCACAGCTCCGAGGCCATGAACCGCGTCTCCGTCGCCTACGGCGAGGAGTACGCGACCATCATCCTGCAGGACGGCGACGTCGAGCAGAACTGGAAGGACTGGGTCGCCAGCTACGACTACCTCATCGCCCCCGTCCTCGAAGAGCTGAACGCGAAGTAAGTTAATCAAAAAAGCGAGCCCTTCGACGCTTGCCCCAAACATAATTGTGGGCGAAGGGGCGAAGGGGTGGAGGGGGCTCTGAGCGCCCGGAAAACAGTCCAGTGGACTGTTTTCAGCGAAGAGCAGGCGGCAGCCTCGGATCGACCGCAAAGCCCCCTCCCCGCGCCCGCAGGCGCGGAACCCCCGCTGAAAGAGGATCAACCCCGGGCCTCATCCGCTCATGATGTTGGCGGATGAGGCCCTTCGCATTCCAATCCCAAACAGATGGAGGAACTCCCTTGAAGCTTCTCATTCTCTCCGACCTCCACGCCAACGCCGAGGGCGTGAAGGCCATCCTGCAAAAGGAAACAGACATCGACGCCATCTACGCCGCCGGCGACTACGTGGACTACGGCCCCGACCCCTGCGGCACCATCGCCTGGGTGCGGGAGCATCAGGTGCACGCCGTCCACGGCAACCACGACCACCGCGTGCTGAAGACCTGGAGGGAGAACCATTTCCGCGGCCTGCCCAAGGACGAAAAGTGGTGGGTGCACTACAACTGCGAGCTGCTGCACCCCGAGGAGATCGACTGGCTGGCCGCCCTGCCGACCCACCTGTGCTTTGAGGCGGATGGCATCGCCTACCTCATGCAGCATCAGTACGGCGAGCGGTACGAGATCATCGAGAGCCAATACCACTTCGACGAGTACTGGGCGAAGCACTACACCCTGCCGATGAAGCCCGGCCAGCCGCGGCGGATGATCTTCGGCCACAGCCACCGCCAGGCGATGACCGTGTTCCCGGACGGCAGCCTGTGGCTGAACCCCGGCAGCGCCTCCTACCGCCGCCCGGACGAGCCGAGCAAGGATGCCTTCTACGCGGTGATCGAGGACGGAGAGATCTCCTTCCGCCACGTGCCCTACGACCGCGAGTGGCTCTTCGCGGAGACGGTGCGGCTGCGCCCGACGATGAAGGAGGAAGAGTATCACGTGGCGGAGTTCTTCTTCGGGTGGAAGGAGAGCGATGGCCCGGACTATCCGTGGCTGGCGTTTATCAAGGATCATTTTAAACACTGACGAAGGGGAGGATTAGCGTATGTCCAACCTGACATCCGCCCGAACCCTGCGCACCGGCCGCGGCGGGCTGCCGCACGCGCTGCGCACCCTGGGCAAGTATCGGGCCATCTATTTCCTGCTGCTTCCGGGCCTTGTCTGGTATGTGATGTTCGCCATCGTGCCGCTCACGGGCCTGCAGCTGGCCTTCAAGACCTATCGGGCCAACCTCGGCATCTGGGGCAGCCCCTGGAACGGCATCAACAACTTCAACCGCGTGTTCAGCAACCGCGACTTCGCCAACGCCATCCGTCAGACGCTGCTGGTCAACGTGCTGCGCCTGCTGGTGACCTTCCCCTTCCCGGTGCTGATGGCGGTGCTCTTCAACGAGATGCGCTTCCGCAAGGTGAAGAACCCGCTGCAGGTGGTCTATACTCTGCCGCACTTCCTCTCCTGGGTCATCATCGCCAGCATCTTCAACAACGTCCTGGCCTCGGACGGCTTTGTGAACAACCTGCTCATCGCCCTGGGCATGCAGCCGGTGAAGATCATCGGCTCCTCCAGCGCCTTCCTGCCGATGCTCTACGCCACGGATATCTGGCGATCGGCGGGCTGGAGCACGATCGTCTACCTGGCCGCCATCACGGACATCGACATGGACCAGTACGAGGCGGCGGAGATCGACGGCGCGTCGCGCTACCAGATGATCGTGCACGTGACCCTGCCCTCCATCATGAACACCATCATGATCATGTTCATCCTGGCCACGGGCAACATCATGACAGCGGGCTTCAACCAGGTCTTCAACTTCTCCAACCCGGCCGTGCGCAAGACGGCGGAGATCCTGGATATGTACATCTACCGCATCACCTTCCAGGCCGCGCCGGACTTCGGCTTCTCCATGGCCATCACGCTGCTGCGGTCGAGCATCAACATGCTGCTGCTGCTCATCGCGGATCGGGGCGCCAAGATGATGGGCGGCTCGGGCCTGTTCAGCGTGAACGTATGAGAAGGCGGAGAGGAGGCTGACAACCATGACAGGCAACAAAGCCAACAGCTATAACCGCAACCGCATCGAGCCGGTGGACTTCATCCTGCTGATCGTGATGGTGATCTTCGCATCGCTGATCGTGGTGCCCCTCTGGCACGTCATCGCCATGTCCTTCGCCACGCAGAAGGAGTACCTGGACACGCCGCTGCTGCTGATCCCGCGCGCGCCGACCCTGAGCGCCTACACGGCCCTGTTCAACGACGGCCGCATCTGGATCGGCTACCGCTCCACCCTGACGCTGGTGGGCATGGGCGTGCCGGTCAACATGCTGCTGACCACCACCTTCGCCTACGCCCTCAGCCGCGGCAGCTTCCCGGGCCGCAAGGGGCTGATGTTCCTGATCGTGTTCACCATGCTCTTCCAGGGCGGCATCATCCCGCTGTACCTGACCATGCGGGACTATGGCCTGCTGGACTCCATGTGGTCGGTGGTGTTCGCCGCGGGCGTCAACACCTTCTACATGATCCTGATGATGAACTACTTCTCCGGCATCCCGATCTCGCTGATCGAGTCGGCGCGGCTGGAGGGCGCGGGGGAGTGGCGCATCCTCTTCCAGATCGTGCTGCCCCTGTCCCTGCCCATCATCGCCACCGTGGGCCTGTACTACCTCTCCGACCGCTGGAACGAGTGGTACAACCCGATGATCTTCATCAACTCCTCCAAGAAGACCGTGCTGCAGCTGGTGCTGCGTAACATCGTCAACGAGACCAAGCAGGCGGACGACTTCGTCTACGAGGGCATGAAGGAGCTGCCCTTCACCTCGGGCGTCAAGATGGCCGCCGTGGTGATGACGATGCTCCCGGTCATGTGCGCCTACCCCTTCCTCCAGCGCTACTTCCTCAAAGGCATGCGCGTCGGCGCGGTCAAGGGTTGATCAAACAGCCGCCTGATAAAAAGCAACCTGACTCAAAACGAGCAAAACCAGCCTGACTCATAACCAGCCTGATTCAAAACCAGCCTGGAGAAGGGGCGAAGGGGTGGAGGAGGCGATCGCAAAGCCCCCTCCCCGCGCCCGCAGGCGCGGAACCTCTGCTGATAGAAGAATAAGATTAAGAGCATCCAATAAGATTGCGAGAGCCTCGTCCAAACCGGGCGAGGCTTTCGCATTTTCGCTGTATTTTTCCTCCACCTCGATTGACACAAAACCCGCCCGCGAGTACGATAAACCCATCACCCCCCAGGAGGTACCCCATGTCCGTAGAAGCAGTGAAGGCCTATCTCTCCGCCCTGGGCCAGGCCAACCGGATCGTCGAGCACGCAACCACCTCCGACACCGTGGAGCACGCTGCCCAGGTCTGCGGCTGCCGCCCGGAGGAGATCGTGAAGACCCTCTCCTTCCTCGTGGGGGATCGCGCCGTGCTGATCTGCGCCGCCGGGGACGCGAAGGTCAACGGCTCCCGCTTCAAGGCGCACTTCGGCGAGAAGGCTGTGATGATCCCCCGCGAACGCGTGGAGGAGCTGACCGGCCACGCGCCGGGCGGCGTCTGTCCCTTCGCCTGCCGCGAGGGCACCCAGGTCTATCTCGACGTGTCCATCCAGCGATTTGCACAGGTGCACGCGGCGGCGGGCAGCGGCAACAGCACCATCGCCCTGACGCCGGAGGAGCTGTTTGCCTGGAGCCGCGCCGCCGGGTGGGTGGATGTGTGCAAGGGGTGGCAAGCTGATGAGGAAGCGGGCTGATTCGGACGGTTGACATCTGTGACCTTTGCCTTTATACTCCCATTGTATCCCCATGCAATGGGTGTTTTTATGTATGGGTTCCGCGCCTGCGGGCGCGGGCAGGGGGCTTTGCGATCATGTCGCTGCCGCTTTCGCCTCACTGAAAACTCCACACTGTGGAGTTTTCCAGGCGTTCGGCGCCCCTGCACCCCTTCGCCCATCGTATTGGAAGATGCATGCTGTGAAATTGGTGTCTTGCGAAAGGGATGATTCTGTTTGATCCGCAAGCTTCTCTCCTATGTGAAGCAGTACAAGCGCGCGGCGGTGCTGACGCCGGTGTGCATGATCGGCGAAGTGTTTATGGAGATGCTGATCCCCTATGTCATGGCCTCCCTGATTGACCGGGGCATCCAGGCCGGGAACATGGGCGAGATCGTCAAGTACGGCCTCATCATGCTGCTGTGCGCCCTGTGCAGCCTGTTCTTCGGCGTGATGGGCGGGCGCTTCGCGGCCCAGGCCTCCACGGGCTTCGGCGCGAACCTGCGCGACGGGATGTACGGCAACATCCAGACCTTCGCCTTCTCCAATATCGACAAGTTCTCCACCGCCGGCCTCGTCACCCGCATGACCACCGACGTGACCAACGTGCAGAACGCCTTCCAGATGGTGCTGCGCATCGCCGTGCGCGCGCCGCTGACCTTCATCACCTCCATCATCATGTGCTTCAGCACGAGCGTGCGCCTCAGCGGCATCTTCATGATCGCCGTGGCGGTGCTCTCCTGCGTGCTAGTGCTGATGATGCGCGTGGCCATGAAGCGCTTCTCCCAGGTCTTCGCCCGCTATGACGACGTGAACGCCTCCGTGCAGGAGAACGTCTCCGCCATCCGCGTGGTGAAGAGCTTTGTGCGGGAGGACTACGAGAGCGACCGCTTCACGAAGGCCGCCACCAACCTGTACAACCTCTTCGTGCGCGCGGAGAAGGCCGTGGTGCTCAACGGCCCGGTGATGATGATCACCATCTACACCTGCATCCTGCTGCTCTCCTGGCTGGGCGCGAAGTACATTGTCGCGGGCGACCTGACCACGGGCCAGCTGACCTCGCTGTTCTCCTATGTGATGAGCATGCTGATGTCCCTGATGATGCTCTCGATGATCTTCGTGATGATCACCATGTCCCTGGCCAGCGCGCGCCGCATCAGCGAGGTGCTGGACGAGAAGGCGGCCCTGACCAACCCCGAGCATCCCGTGATGCGGGTGGAGAACGGCGCGGTGGATTTCAACCACGTCAGCTTCGCCTACAAGAGCGGCACCGGTGAGGACACGCTGAAGGACATTGACCTGCACATCCGCTCCGGCGAGACCATCGGCATCATCGGCGGCACGGGCAGCGGCAAGACGTCGCTGGTCAACCTGGTCAGCCGCCTGTACGACGTGACGGGCGGCTCCGTGTGCGTGGGCGGCGTGGACGTGCGCAAGTACGACATGGAGGTGCTGCGCAACGAGGTGTCCGTGGTGCTGCAGAAGAACGTGCTCTTCTCCGGCACCATCCTGGACAACCTGCGCTGGGGCAAGGAGGACGCGACGCTGGAGGAGTGCCGCGAGGCCTGCCGCCAGGCAGCCGCGGACGACTTCATCGAGGCCTTCCCGGACGGCTATGAGACCCGCATCGAGCAGGGCGGCAGCAACGTCTCCGGCGGCCAGAAGCAGCGCCTGTGCATCGCCCGGGCCCTGCTGAAGCACCCGAAGGTGCTCATCCTGGACGACTCCACCAGCGCCGTGGACACCGCCACCGACGCGCGCATCCGCAAGGCCTTCCGCGAGAGCATCCCCGGCACCACCAAGCTGATCATCGCCCAGCGCATCTCCTCCGTGCAGGACGCCGACCGCATCCTCGTGCTGGACAACGGCAGGGTGCACGCCTTCGGCACCCACGAGGAGCTGTTGGAGCGCAGCGAGATTTACCGCGAAATCTACGAGACCCAGACCAAGGGCGGCGGCGACTTCGACCAGCCCGGACAGGGAGGTGCTGAGGCATGAACCGTGGACGCTATACCGGCCCCCGCCAGAGCATGAAGGGCCAGGGCGCGATGCTGAAGCGCGTCATGGGCGTGGTGCTGCAGCACTACCGCGTGCCCTTCGCGTTTGTCATCCTGTGCATCATCGGCACCACCTGGGCCACGCTGCAGAGCACGCTGTTCATGCAGCAGCTCATCGACGCCTACATCCTGCCCATGGTCAACGGGGAACTGAGCCAGAACGAGGGCTTCTCCCTGCTCTCCCAGGCCATCCTGCGCCTGGCCGCGCTGCTGGCCCTGGGCGTTGCGTGCAACTACGCCCACAGCCGCATCATGATCAACGTGGCCCAGGGCACCATGCGCCGTCTGCGCACGGAGCTCTTCGCCAAGATGGAGAAGCTGCCCATCCGCTACTTCGACACCCACGCCCACGGCGACATCATGTCGGTCTACACCAACGACATCGACACCCTGCGCCAGCTGATCGGCCAGAGCATCCCCTCGCTGATCGACTCCCTGCTCACCGTGGTGATGACCTTCGTGAGCATGATCCGCATGTCCTGGGCGCTGACGCTGATCTCCCTGGTGATGATCGGCGTGACCATGGCCGTCTCCGCCAAGCTGGCGCAGAAGGCGGGCAAGAACTTTGTCGCCCAGCAGAAGAAGCTCGGCGAGGTCAACGGCTACATTGAGGAGATGATGACCGGCCAGAAGGTGGTCAAGGTCTTCTGCCACGAGGAGAAGAGCGAGGCCATGTTCAACCAGCTCAACAGCGAGCTGCGGGAGGTGGCCTGCCAGGCCAACAGCTTCACCAACGTGATGGGCCCGGTCAACAACAACCTGGGTCACCTGAGCTACGTGGTGTGCGCGGTCTCCGGCGCTTCGATGGCTATCGCGGGGATCACCGGCCTGACCCTGGGCTCCCTGGTCACCTTCCTCACCCTGAACCGCAACTTCTCCCGGCCTATCAGCCAGGTCAGCCAGCAGATGAACTCCATCGTGATGGCCATGGCCGGCGCGCGGCGCGTGTTTGAGATGATGGACGAGACGCCCGAGACCGACGACGGCTATGTGGAGCTGGTCAACGCCCGCGTGCGCGAGGACGGCACCCTGGAGCCCTGCGAGGAGCGCACCGGTGTGTGGGCCTGGAAGCATCCGCACCAGGACGGCAGCGAGACCACCTACACCCGCCTGGAGGGCGGCGTCACCTTCAACGACGTGGACTTCGGCTATGTGCCGGGGAAGACCGTGCTGCACAACATCACCCTCTACGCCGAGCCGGGCCAGAAGATCGCCTTCGTCGGCGGCACCGGTGCGGGCAAGACCACCGTCACCAACCTGATCAACCGCTTCTACGACATCCAGGACGGCAAGATCCGCTATGACAACATCAACATCAACAAGATCCGCAAGGCGGATCTGCGGCGGTCCCTGGGCATCGTGCTGCAGGACACCCACCTGTTCACCGGCACGGTGATGGAGAACATCCGCTACGGACGGCTGGACGCCACGGATGACGACTGCGTGCAGGCCGCCAAGCTGGCCGGGGCCGACGGCTTCATCCGCCGCCTGCCGGACGGCTACAACACGATGCTGACCGGCGACGGCGCGAACCTGAGCCAGGGCCAGCGGCAGCTGCTGGCCATCGCCCGCGCCGCCGTGGCCGACCCGCCCTGCCTGATCCTGGACGAGGCCACCTCCTCCATCGACACGCGCACCGAGGCGCTGGTGCAGCGCGGCATGGACGCGCTGATGAAGGGCCGCACGACCTTCGTGATCGCGCACCGGCTCTCCACCGTGCGCAACGCGGACTGCATCATGGTGCTGGAGAACGGCCGCATCATCGAGCGCGGCACCCACGACCAGCTCATCGCCCTGAAGGGCAAGTATTACCAGCTCTACACAGGCAATTCCATCGCCGCGTGAGGGAATGCGGCAAAGCCCGGCTGACGGTATGTCGGCCGGGCCTTTTCGCTGTCCACAGTTTTGTCTATTCAAAAGGTTTCATTTCTGAAAGCAGGGTTTCGGCCCTGCGGGCCGACCCGGGGGCTTTGCAATCGGTCCGGGGCTGCCGCCCGCTCTCCGCTGAAAACGCCATAACATGGCGTTTTCCGGACGCTTCGAGCCCCCGGGCCCCTTCGCAGCCCGCACTGTACTTTTTGGGGGGCTTTGAAAAGTGTCGAATTTGACAAATGCTCAAAACAGAGTATGATATAGAAGGAAAATTGTCCCTGCCCGTCGGCGGGGCAAAAAACCGGGAGGAACCGAAGCCTTGCAAAAGGAAATCTTCAAGATGACTTTGAGCCTGGACAGCCTGGACGCCTATATGTCCCTGTTCGGGATGAACGACCAGAACACCGCCCTGATCGAGCAGGAGTGCGACGTGACCATCGCCCTGCGCGGGGCGGACCTGATGATCACCGGCGAATACGAGAACACCCAGCTCGCCGCCACGGTGATCGACAAGCTGCTGCAGATGATCCGCCGCGGCGATCCCATCGACCGCCCCCGCATCCGCTACGCCATCGCTCTGGCGCGCGAGGGCAAGGCGGACATGATGGACGAGATTCTGCGCTCCGTGGTGGCCATCACCCACCGCGGCAAGCAGGTGCGCTGCAAGACCCTGGGCCAGCAGACCTATGTGCAGGCCATCCGCGACCACGACCTGACCTTCGCCGTGGGCCCCGCCGGCACCGGCAAAACCTACCTGGCCATGGCGCTGGCGGTCACTGCGCTGAAGAACAAGGAGGTCGAGCGCATCGTGCTGACGCGCCCGGCGGTGGAGGCGGGGGAAAAGCTCGGCTTCCTGCCCGGCGACCTGACCCAGAAGGTGGATCCCTACCTGCGCCCGCTCTACGACGCGATGTACGACTTTATGGGCATCGACTCCTATCAGAAGCTGATCGAGCGCGGCACGGTGGAGGTGGCCCCGCTGGCCTATATGCGCGGCCGCACGCTCTCGGACGCCTTCATCATCCTGGACGAGGCGCAGAACACCACACCCGAGCAGATGAAGATGTTCCTCACCCGCATCGGCTTCCACTCCAAGGTGGTGGTCACCGGCGACATCACCCAGACCGACCTGCCCTTCGGCAAGCGCAGCGGCCTGACCGAGGCGCTGGAGATCCTCAAGGGGATCGAGGCCATCGCCCAGGTGCGCCTCACCAGCCAGGACGTGGTGCGCCACGAGCTGGTGCAGCAGATCGTCAACGCCTATGACGCCTATTATGCCTCCGTCCAGCCGGACGCACGCCCGTGACGGCGGAGGGAGAGAGGAGGCATCCTTTCCATGGCTAAAAAGAAAAAGAGCGCGGCCCTGCAGCGCGGCAAAAAGGGCAAGCAGGGCAAATCCGCCTGGGAGCGCTTCAGCTCCTGGACGCAGACTGTGGCGGCCAAGTGTGCGCTGGTCTATTTCATCGGCTTCCTGATTCTGTGCGGGCTGGTGTGCGTGGTCTCCGCCCCGGAGCGCTACAGCCTGGAGGTCGGCCAGATCTCCCGCCAGACCATCAACGCCACGAAGGACGTGGTGGACGAGATCACCACGGAGGAGATGCGCAAGGCGGCCGCGGCCGCGGTCAACGCGACCTACAAGCTGCAGGAGGGCATCTCGGACGAGGTGCTGACCAAGCTGGAGGCCGTATTCGGCGAGCTGCGAACGGTGCAGCAGTACGGCATGACACTGCGCGAGGAGGGGGACGACGCCGAGACGATGCGCACCCGCTCCTTCAGCGACGAGGAGATCGAATACGCCCAGAAGCTGGTCACCAGCTTCACCCTGGGCCGCTACCAGGCGACCACCCTGCTGCGCACGGACACGGCGGACTTTGACACCATGGTGAACACGGTGACCACGGCGGTGAGCAACAGCCTCAACGCCGGCATCCGCGAGGGCCGCGTGTCGGACGCCATCTCCACCCTGCAGCAGATCGTGGGCTACCGCGTGGACATCTCCCTGGTGCAGAACGTGCTGCCCACTGTGCTGCGCACCTGCCTGCAGCCGAACCTGGTCATCGACCAGGAGACGACCCAGGCCGACCGCCAGCGCGCGATGGAAGCGGTGGACAGCGTGGTCTACCTGCAGGGCCAGTGCATCATCCGCGAGGGCGACATCGTCCGGCAGAACCAGTACGAGATGGTCAAGAGCCTGGGCCTGCTGGCGGACAATCACTATGACATCACGGTCTACGTGGGCGCGGTGGTGCTGGTGGCGCTGTGCATGAGCGTCATGCTGCTGGCCCTGAGCCTCACCGCCCGGGACACCCTGCACGACCTGCGCAGAACCAGCGTCGTCATCAGCGTGATGATCGTGGCGCTGGGCCTGTGCGCGGCGATGGTGAAGGTTTTCAATGTATATCTCGCGCCGGTGGCCCTGGGCGCGATGCTGCTGACGGCCACGGTGGGCTGGCACGTGTCCGTGCCGGTGACCATGTGCCTGGCCGTGATGCAGGCCGGCCTCGCGGCGGGCAACAGCACCACCTCCCTGGTGGAGATGCTCTACATGCTGCTGATGGGCCTGCTGGGCGGCCTGGTGTCCGTGCGCTTCCTGAAGACGAAGCCGCAGCGCCTGCGGGTGCTGGTCTGCGGCGCGCTGGTGGCCTTTGTCAACGCGGTGATCGTGGTGGCCCTGGGCCTGATGAACTCCCTGCACATCCTGGACGATTCTGGCAACACCCTCTGGGCGGCGGCGGGCGGTCTGCTCTCCGGCGTCATCGCCGTGGGCCTGCAGCCCGTGGTGGAGTCCGTGTTCAACCTGGCCACGCCCGGCAAGCTTCTGGAGCTGGGCAACCCGAACCATCCGCTGCTGCGCCGCCTGCTGCTGGAGGCCCCGGGCACCTACCACCACTCCATCATTGTGGCCAATCTGGCCGAGGCGGCAACCGAGGCCGTGGGCGGCAACCCCCTGCTGGCCCGCACCGGCGCGTACTTCCACGACGTGGGCAAGCTGAAGCGGCCCCAGTACTTCAAGGAGAACCAGTCGGGCGAGAACCCGCTGAACATGACCGACCCCTACGTCTCGGCCTCCATCGTCACCGCGCACACCCGCGACGGCGTGCAGCTGGCCCAGAAATACCGCCTGCCGCCCGAGGTGCAGCAGATCATCGCGGAGCACCACGGCGACACGCCGGTGATGTTCTTCTACCACAAGGCCCTGCAGCTGGCCAACGGCAGCCCCATCGACATCGCGGATTTCCGCTATGACGGCCCGCGGCCCACGACCCGCGAGGCGGCCATCGTGATGATGGCGGACACGGTGGAGGCTGCGGTGCGCTCCATGCCCGACCCGACGCCGGAGTCCATCCGCGAGAACATCGAGCGCCTGGTGCGCGGCAAGATCGAGGACGGCCAGCTGAGCGACTGCCCGCTGAGCCTGCGCGACATCGACCGCGCCTGCGAGGCCTTCGCCAAGGTGCTCAACGGCGTGTTCCACGAGCGGATTGAATACCCCAAGGCCGAGGTGCCCAAGCGCGGGGCGTTCCGGGGAACCGAAGGCGAGCCGGTGGAGGCCGCCCAGGCCAAGGCCGCCCCGCAGACCGAGGCCCCGAAGCCGGCCGCGCCGAAGACCGACGCGCCCCAGAGCGCTGAGGCCCCGAAGCCGGCCGCCCCTAAGAGTGACGTGCCCCAGAACGCTGAAGCGCCGAAGCCGGCCGCGCCGAAAAGCGACGCGCCCCAGAACGCTGAAGGAGACAATGCCCATGAAGATCCTGTGGCAAATGGACCAGCCGGTTGACCCGGGCCTGACCACCCTGATGCAGACGGCGGCGGACTGCGCCGTGCTCACCGAGGGCGTCGCCCAGCCCTGCGCGGTGAGCGTGAGACTGTGCGATGACGAGGCCATCCACGCCATCAACCGGGATTACCGCCAGGTGGACCGGGCGACGGACGTGCTCTCGTTCCCGCTGCTGGCCTACCCGAAGGGCAAGACGGCGGGCAGCCTGTCCCGGCACGCCCTGGCCCAGGCCTGGGACGACGAGACCAACGCGGTGATGCTGGGCGATCTGGTGATCTCGGTGGATCACATCGCCGCCCAGGCGGAGGCCTACGGGCACTCCGTGGCGCGGGAGGCAGCCTTCCTGCTGGTGCACGGCCTGTGCCACCTGATGGGCTATGACCACATGGAGGAGGACGAACAGAGGAGGATGCGGACGATGGAGGAAAAGATTCTCAACCAGATCGGCATGAGCCGGGAGGAAAACGCGGAGGGCATGGAGCCGGTCAGCGACGAGGCGCTGCTGGGCCTGGCCCGCGCCGCCATGGAGCGCGCCTATGCGCCCTACTCCGAGTTCTCGGTCGGCGCGGCACTCCTGTGCGAGGACGGCCGCGTCTTCCAGGGCTGCAACATCGAGAACGCGTCCTATCCGCTGAGCAACTGCGCCGAGCGCACCGCCGTGTTCAAGGCGGTGAGCGAGGGGGAGAAGAGCTTCACCACCATCGCCATCACCTCCAACGGCTCCACGCCCTGGCCCTGCGGCGCGTGCCGCCAGGTGCTCAATGAGTTTGCCCCCAGCATCCGCGTGCTGGTGGAGGGCGCCGACGGCGTTCGCGACGAGCTTCCCCTGAGCGCCCTGCTGCCCCACGGCTTCGGCCCGAAGGATCTGGGGAAATAAGAAATCCTATGCAACCTGTTATTCCAAAGAAACATACCATGTGAAAGGATCACCATGACAAACACAAACACCACCGCCGCCAAACCCTTCCACTCCGGTTTCGTCACCATCGTTGGCCGCCCCAACGTGGGCAAATCCACCCTGATGAACGCCATGGTCGGCGAGAAGGTGGCCATCGTCTCCGCCCGCCCCCAGACCACCCGCAACCGCCTCATGGGCGTGGTGACCGACGCGGACTGGCAGATCGTCTTCCTGGACACCCCCGGCATCCACCAGCCGACCACCCGCCTGGGCGAGTACATGATGCAGTCGGTCAAGGACGCCATGGACGGCATGGACGGCCTGCTGGTGATCGTCGACGTGACCAGCTTCGGCGACAAGGACAGGAAGATCATCGAGGAGATGGCCGCGAAGAAGGTGCCGAAGCTGCTGGCCCTCAACAAGATCGACCTGATCCAGCCGGAGAAGCTGCTGGGCCTGATCGACAGCCTGCGGGACGCGGGCATGGACGCCATCATCCCCATCAGCGCGAAGACCGGCGACGGCCTGGAGGAGCTGACAAAGGCCCTGGTGAGCCTGCTGCCCGAGGGCCCGAAGTACTTCCCGGACGACATGGTGACCGATCAGCCGGAGCGCCTGATCTGCGCGGAGATGATCCGCGAGAAGGCGCTGATGCACCTGCGCGACGAGGTGCCCCACGGCATCGGCGTGGAGATGATGTCGATGCAGAAGGAAAACGACGGCTTCATGGAGATCCACGCCAACATCTATTGCGAGAAGGAGAGCCACAAGGGCATCATCATCGGCCGCCAGGGCGCGATGCTGCGGCAGATCGGCTCCGAGGCCCGCGAGGACATCGAGAAGCTGCTGGGTCTCCACGTCAACCTGAAGCTCTGGGTCAAGGTGCGCCCCGACTGGCGCAACAAAGCCAACGACCTTCGTGACCTCGGCTATAACCGGCAGGGTTAATCATTTATTACCGCATAAAAGAGCGGTCGGGCGAAGGCGCGAAGAGTTCCCGGAAAACGCCATGTTATGGCGTTTTCAGCGGAGAGCGGGCGGCAGCCCCGGACCGATCGCAAAGCCCCTTGCCCGCGCCCGCAGGCGCGGAACCCCGCTATGCCGATGCATAAACATACAATCACATGCAACCTGATAGCAAGGAGTTCATACATGCCTGAACGTCAGATGATCCTGATTCTCGACTTCGGCGGCCAGTACACCCAGCTGATCGCCCGCCGCGTGCGCGAAAACCACGTCTACTGCGAGGTGGCCCCCTGGAGCATCTCCGCCCTCGAGGCGGCGGAGCGCCGGCCTGTGGGCATCATCCTCTCGGGCGGCCCGGCCAGCGTCAACGACCCGGACGCGCCGCAGTGCGACCCGGACATCTACCACCTCGGCGTGCCGGTGCTGGGCATCTGCTACGGCATGCAGCTGACGGCGGCCCTGCTGGGCGGCCGGGTGGAGCGCGCCCGGGATCGGGAATACGGCCACGTGGACGTGCGGATGCGGGGCGCATCGCCCCTCTTAGCGGGCATGAAGCCCCAGTCCAGCTGCTGGATGAGCCACACCTGGCAGGTAGCCGCCTGCCCGCAGGGCTTCCAGCCCATCGCGGAGACGGACAACTGCCCCGTCGCGGCCATGGCGGACGAGGAGAAGCGCGTCTACGGCGTGCAGTTCCATCCCGAGGTGACCCACACGGAGGAGGGCAAGGCGCTGCTGCGCAACTTCCTCTGCGGGATCTGCGGCTGCACGGGCGACTGGACCATGGACGCCTACGCCGAGACAGCCATCCGCCAGATTCGCGAGGAGGTCGGAGAGCAGGGCCGCGTGCTGCTGGCCCTCTCCGGCGGCGTGGATTCCTCTGTGGCGGCGGCCCTCATCTACCGGGCCATCGGGGACCGGCTCACCTGCGTGTTCGTCGATCACGGTCTGTTGCGCAAGGGGGAGAGCGAGCAGGTCTGCGAGGTGTTCAGCAGCCTGTTCCCCGTGCGCTTCGTCCGCGCGGACGCGGCGGAGAAATTCTTCGCCGACCTGAAGGGCGTCACCGAGCCGGAGGAGAAGCGGCACATCATCGGCCTGGATTTCATCGAGGTGTTCAAGGCCGAGGCGAAGCAGCTGGGCAAGCTGGACTACTTCGCCCAGGGCACGATCTATCCGGACGTGATCGAGAGCGGCCAGGCCACCAGCGCCGCGGTCATCAAGAGCCACCACAACGTGGGCGGCCTGCCGAAGGAGCTGGGCTTTACGGAGCTGATTGAGCCCCTGCGGATGCTCTTCAAGGACGAGGTGCGCGCGCTGGGCGAGACCCTCGGCCTGCCCCGCGAGCTGGTCTGGCGGCAGCCCTTCCCGGGCCCCGGCCTGGCCATCCGGGTGATCGGCGAGGTGACACCCGAGCGGGTGCGCATCGTCCGCGAGAGTGACGCCATCCTCCGCGAGGAGATCGCCAAAGCGGGCCTGGAGCGGCAGATCAGCCAGTACTTCACCGTCCTCACCGGCGTGCACAGCGTGGGCGTCATGGGCGACGAGCGCACCTACGACTACACGGTCGCCCTGCGCGCCGTCACCACCGACGACTTCATGACCGCCGACTGGGCCAGGCTGCCCTACGACCTGATCGCCACAATATCCTCCCGCATCGTCAACGAGGTGCCCCACGCCAGCCGCGTGGTGCTGGACGTGACGACGAAACCACCGGCGAGTATTGAGTGGGAGTAACGCCTGCAGCCCGGAAATCCAGCAACTGCAAGGCTTCCGCCCCGTCCAAACCTGCTCTGATAACAAAAACATTCTCCCGAGCCGCCATCATTGTGAGCAATCCGGCGGCTTTGGGGTGCGGATGCTGTCAGTCCCTGTGAAAACCTGTTTCAAAAAGCCCTTCGCTGTGGAGGAAATCTTCCGCAGACGGAGGGCTTTTCTGTGTCTTTATGGATATGTCGGTCAATCCTTCGGCCTGGGCTTCCAGCCCCGCTTCCGGGCAGCAGGAGTTTCCTGCGGGATTGCAGCGCGGATGCGGGTGTCGTCGAATTCCGGATAACGATAGCGCCAGCGGTCGTACCGTTATCACAAGAAATGAGACATTGTGCTTGTGTTTTGAGTGCATGAAAAAAATGGTTCTTCACGTTTTCTTAGGGAAAGGACCGAAAAAAAGGTTGCAAAAAGAGCACAGAAGACTTCTAATTGTAGTTGCTACACCAACAAGAAGGAAGTC
>CADASK010000039.1 GCA_902790495.1 uncultured Eubacteriales bacterium | reverse complement strand
CATCCCGAACACAGAAGTTAAGCCCTTCAGTGCCGAAAGTACTTGGCTGGAAACGGCCCGGGAGGATAGGTCGCTGCCGGATTCCAAATAGAGAGATTCACAAGAGTCTCTCTTCTTTTTTTCTCCGCCGTGGAACAAACGCCCGTCCCGTTTCGTCTCAATGATGGGCAGGCGGAAAGCCCGGCCCAATCCATCATCAGGAGGAACCCATCATGAAGAAGCTCTTGGCTCTCGCGCTGGTGCTGGCGCTGACCCTTTCCCTTTCCGCCGCGGCCCTGGCGGATGACGACCTGATCACGGTCAACGGCATGGCGACGGTCTCGGTGCCGGCGGACATGGCGACCGTGATGCTCGGCGTGACGACCCTCGACAAGGACGTGCAGAAGACAGCCGCCCTCAACGCGGAGCGGATCGAGGCCGTGGTGTTCGCGCTGAAGGAGCTCGGCATCCCCGAGGCCGACATCACCACGAACAACTACTACATGGACACCATGTATGACTACAACGTCACCGACGAGAACGGCTACGCGATCCGCGGCTATCAGGTCTCCAACACGATCAATGTGACCGTGCGCAACCTCGACCTGGTGGGCCAGGTGGTGGACACCGCGCTGCGTGCCGGGGCGAACCAGGTCAACAGCGTCGCCTTCCAGTCCACCAAGTCGGGCGAGGCCTGCGACGAGGCGCTGCGCCAGGCCATCGCCGAGGCCAGGCGCAAGGCGGAGCTGGCGGCGGCTGCCGGCGGCGTGAAGCTCGGCAAGCTCGCCAATATCACGGAGAATTACGGCAGCTACAACGGCGTGATGATGAAGACGGTGGAAGCGGCCGCGGAGGATCGCGGCGTAGCGAACACCCGCTTCATGGCCAGCGGGCTGGACTGCTCCGCGACGGTGACGGTGAGTTTTGAGATTGGCGAATGATAGCGCCTCATCAAGCTGAATAACGCAAAAAGCCTCGGAACGCTCGGGATGAGCGCTCCGGGGCTGTTGCTATTTGTGGGGATTTTGCCGTCAACGAATGGCGGTCAGGGCTTTCAAATCGTTCTGGATTGTTAGGATTGATTATTCCGCGTTGAACAGGCTCTCCAGGGTGTCCCGGTTCTCCGTGAGTGCCTGCAACACGTGGGTGTCCCAGTGGCGCGCGTCCTGGGTGTCGCTGCCGAAGACGTAGTCCTCCTGGCCGTAGTCCAGCACGTCGAAGGCGGGCATGGCCTTGCTGGCGCCGGCGGTGCGGTAGGCCGCGATATCCGCCAGGGTGAAGTGAGCCTGGCCGTTCTCATCCAGGGTGACCCAGGAGCTGACGTCGGTGCCGTTGGCCGATTCCGCGGTGCCGTTGGCGGTCTGCGCCGTGGCGGCGGGCTTCTCCACCTGCACAGCGCCCTCCACGTACTTGCCGACCATGCTGTCGATGCGCAGGGCCAGGCTGTCGCCGAGCACCTCGCCGGGCACGTGGCCGCCGTTCCACTGCCACTCGACCTCGGCGTCCACGCCGGCGTTCAGCAGGGCCAGCTCAATGTTGAGGGAGTTGAACATCGCGATGTCGCCCTCCCGCGCGCCGTTCATCATGCGCACCCAGGTGGGAAGGGTGGTGCCTTCATCGGCGATCCACTGCAGCGGATCGTAGAGGGAGACAGTGTTGTTGCCGTACTCGTCTCCCGCCAGGACCTCGGCGATGTCGGCCTCGTAGGCCGCGACCATGGCGTCGTAGGTGGCGTAGCTGGAGGAGTCGGTGGCGCTGCCGGCAGCCTGGGTCGTGCCCTGGTTGGGGGTGCCGACCTCCACCGCGTTGCCGGCGCTGTCGGTCACGCCGCCGCCCTGGGGCGCGCCGCCCATGTCACCGGCCGGGAAATTTCCGCCCGGCATGCCGCCGCCGGGGAAGCCGCCCTCCGGCATGCCCTCGGGACGCTGGTCGCGCATGCCCCGTCCCATGCCGCCGCCCATGCGGCCGCCGCGGGAGGAGGAGCCAGTGTTCACGCGGCCCTGCAGGAAGGCTTCGGCGCGGTCGGCGGCCGTCATGGCTGCGACCTGCTCGTCCGTCATGGCCGTGCCGTCGGCGTTGAACCAGGTCCAGCCCTCGGCGTAGTCCAGGCGATCCAGGTAGGACTGCAGGCTCTGGGTGAACTCAGCCAAATAGAGATCCAGGTAGGTGCCGTGGTAGCCGTTGGTCTCGTGGTAGGCTGCCTCGTCCCGCTCGATGGTCAGGGCCACGGTGCTGCTGAGCGCGCCGTCGCCGTCCAGGTCGAAGCCCACCTTCGCCTCCTCCACGGAGAGGTTCCGGCTGTTGATCTCCTCCATGTACTGCTCGCTGAGCACAGCGGCCAGCTGTTTCTGGAAGGCGGTGGAGAAGCTGTAGCCGGCGTCGAGGGTGTATTCGAAGGCC
This sequence comes from uncultured Eubacteriales bacterium, assembly GCA_902790495.1. GTDB lineage: Bacteria > Bacillota > Clostridia > Christensenellales > Aristaeellaceae > RUG11272. Next base: position 15,391 of record CADASK010000039.1, on the reverse strand, counting down.
ATGGCCATGTCCGCCTCCGCCAGGGAGGTGATGGGGGAGTAGCCCAGCGCGCCCCACACCGCGTCGGACACGGTGGAGGTGTAGGCGCCGCTGGCGTCGCGGGTCAGGCCCGCCGCGCCTAGAGCATAGAGGTAATCAAAGTAGACGGGGTTGTCGCCGGTGGAGGCGATCATCATCGTGTGCGCGCCGGCTCCGCTGCCGCCGGTCACCACCAGCAGCTCCGCGCTGCCGGGCAGGTTGCCCAGGGCGATGTTGTGGCGCACGAAGCGGATGGCCGCCTTGCCGTCCACGATCATGTCGGGAGCGTCGCCGGTGTAGACGGTCTGGCCGTTCTCATCGGTATAGCTGCTCTGCTTGCCGCGGTTGCCGGCGGTCATGTAGATGAAGCCGTTGGCCGCGTAGTTGGTGGAGGCGGCGCTGCTCCGCTGGGCGGAATACCCCGCGCCACCGGTCTCGAACAGCACCGGGGCGGTGGCGGCGGTGTAGACCTGGCCGTAGGGCGAGGTCACAGTGCCCTCGGCGTTGAGAACCAGGCTGCCCTTGGTCTCGCCGCTGGCGTTGGCAGCGGTCACGTCGGCAGCGCCGTCGCCGTCGGTGTCCAGGCCCAGGACGTAGGCCCCGGGGACGCACACGGAGAGGCTCTGGTACTCCGCCAGCACGGGCTGGGCCACGTAGGGCGTCACGGAGAGCACCCAGGCGTCCGCGTCCGCCTGGTAGGTCCAGGCCTGGTCGGGGTTGTTCTTCAGGTTGAGCGCGTCCGCCGCGGTGTCGGCATTTTCCGCACCGGCCAGGGCCGCGCAGGTGATCAGCATCGCCGCGAGCAGCAGCGAGATCCATCTCTTCAGGCGCTTCATAGAAAAAACCTCCCTTTGCCGCCTGGGCTTGGAATCTCCAGGCTGACAGAAGAGAGGATACGGGACAAAAGTGAAATCGGCGTGAAGGCGCCGTGAAGATCCGCTCAATCCAGCACGGGATTGTCGACCTCCACCTTGTCGACCTCCTGGTAGGGGGCCAGGGTGGAGACCATCTTCATCGGCGCGTCGGAGCGGTTGATGACATAGTGCACCTCGCCCGGCTCGATGTGGATCAGATCGCCGGCCTTGAGGTGGTTGACCACGCCGTCCACCACGATGTCCACCTCGCCGGAGAGGATGAAGAAATTCTCCTCCATCACGTTGTGGTAGTGGGCGCGGAAATCCTGCCCGGGCATGAACTGCACCAGGGCAAAGTTGCTGCGCGGGCCCTTCATCAGGTATTTGGGGCCATGGTCGCCATAGCGGTATTCCCGATCGTTTTCGTTGATGATGAACATGGGAAAGTTACTCCTTTCAGAACCGAAGCGTCCAAAAAACTGCTCTCTCAGATTCCGGGTGCAGCCCACAGATACCTGGTGACATGCCTGTCGGCCAGGGCCAGCTGGGCGGCGTACATCTCCCGCCAGGTGCCGTACATCTTCTCATACACCGCGTGATTCTCCGCGTTCGGCTGATACACCTTGTGCCAGCGCACCAGCTTCCTCGCCGCCTCGGAGATATCTGTGTAGATGCCCGCGCCGTAGCCTGCGAGGATCGCCGCGCCCAGGGCCGTGGCCTCGCGCACCACCGGCACCTTCACCGGCAGGCCCAGCACATCCGCCAGGATCTGGCAGTACACATCGCCCTTGGACGCGCCGCCGGCGAACACCACCTCGCTGGGCGCGCCGCCCGTGGCCTCGCGCACCAGGTCCATGTGGCCCTTGGCGATCATGCAGGTGTTCTCCATGATGGCGCGGTAGAAGGTGTACTTGTTGTACTTCTCGGGCTCAAAGCCGAAGTCCGTGAAGGTGGGGGAGGCGTGCCGCCAGGAGATGTAGTTCATGACATCGGAGAAGGCGCACATCATGCCGTAGCAGCCGGCGGGGATCTTCTCGGCCTCGGCGTTCATCAGCTCGTAGGGATCGCAGCCCAGCTCCTTCGCGCGTCGCACCTCGTCCTGGCAGAAGGCGTCCCGGTACCAGCGCATCACCAGGCCGGGCTTGAAGGCCAGGGCCTCGTACTGCCACATGCCGGGCACCGCGTGGCAGTTGACGCGCACGCGGCAGTCGCCGTCGGTCTCGCCGCTGGCGGTGTTGTACTCATACTGCCAGAAGCTGCCGCCGAATACGGCCGCCTGGCCCTCGTCCACGACGCCCACGCCCACGCAGCCCAGCTGCGCGTCGCCGCCGCCGGAGACCACCAGCGTGCCCTCCCTGAGCCCGGTGTCGGCCGCGCCCTTCGCGCTGACCTTGCCGGCCTTCTGGCCGCACTCGATGACCGGCGGGAAGATGTCGTTCTTCAGCCCCACCTTGTCCATGATAGCCGGATCCCAGGCGCGGGTCTTCAGGTCCATCATGCCGGTGGTGCTGCCGTTGCTGGGCTCCACGGCCAGGTAGCCGGTGAGCTTGTAGATCAGCCAGTCGTTGAACATGCCCAGCCAGCGGGTCTTCGCGTAGACCTCGGGCATCTTGTTCTTCACCCACAGCAGGCGGGGGAGCGCGCCCAGGGCGTAGGTCTGGCCGGACTCGCGGTAGATCTCGCGCTCCAGCTCGGGGTTGGCGCGCACCAGCTGGGCGACCTCGTCGTCGGAGCGGGCGTCCACGTTGGCGCAGGCCCAGATCTCCTTGCCCTGCTCGTCGTAGAGCACGATGCCCTCGCGCATGCAGGTGGTGCTCACCGCCGCGATGTCCGCCGGGTCAATGCCTGTCTTGGCGATGACGCCGCGGATGCAGCCGCTGGCCAGCTCCCAGTTGTGCTTCCAGTCGAAGTCCATGCTGCCGGGCCAGCGCGGATCCTCCAGGTGCGTCCACTCCTGCTGGGACACGCCGATCTGGTTGCCCTCGGTGTCGAAGAGGACGGCGCGGACGCTGCCTGTGCCCGCGTCGACTGCCATCAGGTACTTTTGCGCCATGGGGATAGTGCCTCCTTTTCCACGTTCGTTCAGGATAAGCTCTATGTTTCTGTGTCGGATGCGGTTCCAAAGCGTGTCAGCGAGCGGCCGGCTCGGTGACGGATGAGGGCGTCTCCTCCATCCCCAGCACCTGCTCGGCGGTGCCCATGTCGGTGATCAGCACGTCGAGGGTGCCGGTCAGCAGGGCGGCGTGGATGGCCTCGGCCTTGCGGCTGCCGGCGGCGACGCCGATCACGTTCTTCAGCTGGCGCAGGGTGTCCAGGCCGGTGGAGACCAGCCGGTCCTCCAGGGGCGTGTGGATCAGCCGGCCCTCGCCGTCGAAGAAGTGGCTGAGGATATCGCCCACGGCCCCGCGCATCTGCAGGTACATCCGGTCGCTGGGGCTGAGGATGCCGGTGCGGAAGATGGTGGCGTTCTCGTCCATCGCGCCGATGCCCACCACGCTGATCTCAGCCAGGGAGATGAGGCGGGTCACCTCGGTCACGCTGACCTCCTGGCGCATGGCCTCCGCCATCTCCCGGCTGGAGGTGAACAGGGGCGAGGGGATCAGGTGCAGGTGGGCGTTGAACACGTTGCTGCGCACGTCCGGCAGGTAGTAGCTGACGCCGCCGGTCAGGGAGATGCAGTGCAGCGGATGCTCGGTGATGGTGGCCAGGTTGTTGAGGATGCGGCTGGGCGTGTTGCCGTACCCGATATTAATGAAGGAATTCTCGCCCAACCGGTCGCGGATGTACATGCTCGCGGCCTCGGCCACGCCCGCGTCCACCAGCTCCGGGCTGCCGGCGGAGGGCACCAAAAAGGCGTCGCGCAGGCCGTAGCGCTTCATCAGGGTGCGCTCCAGGTGCATGCGGTCCTCGCTGTCCTTGCGCAGCTGAAAGCGGATGACGCCGTTCTGCTTGGCGGCCTCCAGCAGCTTGACCACGCGCATGCGATGGATGCCCATCATGTCGGCCACCTGCTGCTGGGTCATGCCCTCGAAATAGTAGTACCAGGCTGCCTTGGTCATCAGCATGTCTTCGTAGGCCACGGGCTTCACGTCCTTCCGCGCGGCTTGTGCCGGATATCTGCACAAATGTTAAGGTTTCACACTTTTGTTCTATTCGTGGATAGTATAGCATGGGCCAGACAGAATGTCAATGCCTGAATTGGGAAACCGAGGCAACCCGCAGGAGGCCTCCGGGACGGTCATATCCGGAAAAATAATGACCGTTCTCTCTCGCAAGGGCCGGAACAAAATGAAGGGAGCGCGCGTTTTGTCAAAAAAGTTGCGCCACATCATTGACAAACTGGGCAAAGTGGCGTATAGTATTTGCATCAACAAAAGTTAAGAGTTAAGAACATTTGCAACAGGCTGGAGGTTCTGCCGACATGAGTGGGTCAGAGGGAACGACGGGAAGCTGCCTGATGAGCATACGGGGCGTGACCAAGGCCTTTGGCTCCAACGAGGTGCTCAAGGGCATCGACATGGATATCCACGCCGGCGAAGTGACCGCCCTGATCGGCGGCAACGGCGCAGGCAAAAGTACCCTGATGAAGATCATCATGGGCATCTATACCCTGGACAAGGGCACCATCACCATGGACGGCCGGCCGGTCAAGCTGGGCAAGCCTGCCGCGTCCCTGGCCGAGGGTATCTACCTGGTGCCCCAGGAGCCGCTGCTCTTCCCGAACATGACGGTGGAAGAGAACATCCTCATGGGCTTCAAGGAGAAGCAGACCGAGCTGAAGGCCCGGCTGTCCAAGCTGATCGACCAGCTGGGCTGGCATTTTGAGCTGAGCCGCAAGGCGGCCACCCTCTCCATCGCCGAGCAGCAGCTGGTGGAGATCCTGCGCGGCCTGATGCGCAACGCCCGATTGCTGATCCTCGACGAGCCCACCTCCTCGCTGACCTTCAACGAGGTGGAGTCCCTCTTCGGGACGGTGCGCGGCCTGCGCGCCCAGGGCATCGGCATCATCTACATCACCCACCGCCTGAACGAGGTCTTCGAGATCGCCGACCGCGTGCTGATCATGCGCGACGGGGTCATCACCCTGAACGGCCCGGTCAGTGACTTCAACCACGATATGCTGGTGGCGGGCCTGCTGCCGCCGGACACGGAGATCAAGCAGAGCCAGCACCGGGAGGTCCGCGTGGATTACAGCGCGGAGCCCACTCTGGTGGTGGAGGGCCTGACGGGCTACGGCTTCCGCGACATCAGCTTCAAGCTGTGGCCCGGCGAGATCCTGGGCCTGGCCGGCGTGGTCGGCGCGGGACGCACCGAGCTGATCAGCACCATCTTCGGCCGGGACAAGGTGCTCTCCGGCAAGGTGACGCTGCAGGGCAAGGACATCACCGGCCTGTCCACCCGGCAGATCTTAAAGGAAGGCATCAACTTTGTGCCCGAGGACAGGCACTACCACGGCCTGTTCAAGATCCGCTCCATCTCCTCCAACACGACCTCGGCCCTGCTGGGCGGACGCGAGATCGGACGGGTGAACATGAACCGCCGCCGCCAGCGGGAGATCGCCCAGAAGTATGTGGACGACTTCCGCACCAAGATCGTGTCCCTGGAGGATCTGATCGGCTCCCTCTCCGGCGGCAACCAGCAGAAGGTCGTCATCGCCCGGTCGCTGTCCACCGCGCCGAAGGTCGTCATCCTCGACGAGCCGACCCGCGGCATCGATGCGGCGGCCCGCGCGGACGTGTACGCGATCATCCACCAGCTCAAGGAGCTGGGCGTGGCCGTGCTGATCGTCTCCTCGGACATCGAGGAGGTTGTGGAGCTGTGCGACCGCGCCATCACTGTGTTCCAGGGCCGGATCAACGGGGAGTTCCGCGAGGGTGAAATCACGCAGGACGCGCTGACCAGCGCCTCCTTCGGCATTGTGAAGGAAAGGGCGGTGTGAGCGTGAGCAAGCTGAAAAAAATCCTGGGCGCCCGCTGGATCTCCAGCCTGGTGTTCCTGCTGCTGCTGTTCCTGATCACAGGCATCGCGGAGCCCTCCTTCCTGAGCTATTCCAACATCATCAACTGCTTCAACACCTCCACGATGTACACGCTCCTGGCCATCGGCATCGCCTTCGTCATCATGACGGGCGAGATCGACGTGTCCATCGGCGCCATCCTCGGCCTGAGCGCGGCCTATACGGGCATGATCGCCCAGCAGGGCGGCAGCATCGGCCGCATGCTGGTCACCGTGCTGCTCATCGGCGCGGCGGTGGGCCTGTTCAACGGCATCGGCGTGGCTTACTTCGGAGTGCCCTCCCTGATCTTCACCCTGGGCACCAACGGCATCCTGCGCGGCGTGATCTACAGCGTCACCGACGGCCGCACCATTGAGAACTTCGGCGGCATGGTCTCCGTCTACGGCAACAAGATGCTCTTCGCCGAGATCTCCCTGTACTACGTCATCACCCTGGTCTTAGTGGCCATTGCGCACATCGTGACCTCGCGAACGCGCAACGGCAAGCACTTCATCGCGGTGGGCGACAACGCCGGCGGCGCGAACCTGGTGGGCATCTCCGTGCTGCGCACCAAGATTGTGGCCTACGTCATCTGCGGCATGATGGCCGGCATCGCGGGCTATGTCTTCGCCTCCAAGTACGGCCAGGTCATGAACGTGGCCGGCAACGGCTACGAGATGACGGCCATCGCGGCCTGCGTGCTGGGCGGCGTCTCCCTGTCCGGCGGCCTGGGCAACATGGTGGGCGCGGCCATCGGCGCGGTCATCATGTCCTCCATCAGCCGTCTGCTGGTCTTCATCGGCCTGCCGCCCACCTACGACAACACCATCACCGGCATCATGCTGATCGTCATCGTGGTGGTGGACGCCCTGACCCAGCGCCGCGCCGTCGAGATGGCGAGGAGAAAGCGGCTGCTGTCCCGCGCGGCCATCACCGAGGAAGGAGGCGGGAAAGCATGAGCGCGACGCTGAAAAAGGTATTCAAGCGCTGGGAAACCTTCCTGGTCGCCTTCCTGATCCTCGAGTTTGTGGTCTTCGGCTCCGCCAACCCCAAGTTCCTGCGGCCCGCCTCCATCATGACGGCTGTGGTCAACTACATCAGCGTGTGCATCATCGCCCTGTTCGTCACCATGGTGATGATCACCGGCGGCATCGATATCCAGGTGTCCTCCATCATCGGCCTAACGAGCATCATCGAGGGCGTGCTGTGGAGCGACGCGGGCGTCAACATCTGGGTGGCCGTGATCTGCGCGGTCATCGCGGCGGCCATCTGCGGCGCGCTGAGCGGCTTCTTCGTGGCCTACTGCGGCGTGCAGCCCATGGTGGTCACCCTGGGCGGCAGCTTCCTGTATTCCGGCCTGGCGCTGCTGATCTCCGGCCTGTCCGCGACGCCGGCCTACCAGGGCATCAGCGGCTTCCCGGCCAAGGTGGGCAAGACCTTCGTGGACTTCCGCTTCCTGGGCAAGGGTGACATCGCCGGGGTGCCGACCCAGATCGTGATCTACGTGCTGCTGATCCTGCTGTGTGCCTGGGTGCTGCACCGCACCAAGTACGGCGAGCGGCTGTTCCTCATCGGCGTCAACCAGCAGGCCGCGGAGTATTCCGGCATCAACACCCGTGCGGTCATCATGTCCACCTACATCCTCTCGGCTGTGAGCGCCGCCATCGCGGGCACGCTGTTGACCTCCAACGTCAACTCCGCCAAGTACAACCTGGGCGGCGGCTACACGCTGGCCATCATCACTGCCGTGGTGCTGGGCGGCACGCTGAACACCGGCGGCAAGGGAAGCATCCTGGGCACGGTGCTGGCGTCGCTGATCATCTGCATCCTGCGGTACGGCCTGCCGCTGTGCTTCGGCGTGAGCACGCAGAATCTCGATCTGCCGGTGGGCATCATCCTGGTGCTGGTGGTGCTGGGGAGAGAGATTGCCGGGCAGCATATGCTCGCCAACCTCTTGAAACGAAGGTCGTAGGTTTACCGGCTTCTCCGGTTAACGCGATGGCAGAGATTCCGCGCCTGCGGGCGCGGGCAGGGGGCTTTGCGATCGATCCGGGGCTGCCGCCCGTTCTCCGCTGAAAACTCCATAACATGGAGTTTTCCGGGCGCTCCGAACCCCCTGCACCCCTTCGCAGCCCGCATCCCAAAGGGTATGTGTGGGGAATAGAGTTACTTGTATTTCCGAGACGCAGACAGACGTCTCTGGAGATAAAAATATTCTATAGGAGGAACCCAACATGAAAAAGATCCTGTCAATGATCCTTGCCCTGTGCATGGTCCTGACGCTCTGCTCCGCGGCGTTCGCCGAGGGCAAGAGTCCCGTGGACGGCCTGACCGTGGCCTTCATCCCGAAGGTGTCCGGTAACTCCTTCTTCGAGGCTGCCAATGACGGCGCGCAGAAGTACGCCGCTGACTGGGGCCTGACCGTTGACTACATCGGCTCTCCCGACGCCTCCGTCACCACCCAGCTGGAGCTGATCCAGCAGGCCATCGACAAGGGCGTCAACGCCATTTGCATCTCCTCCGTGGACGCCACCGCCCTGGATGAGAAGCTGCAGGAAGCGCAGGAGCAGGGCATCTATGTGAGCACCTGGGACTCCGACGTTTCCCCCGACTCCCGCGCCATCATGGTCTCCCAGGGCACCGCTGCCGTCCTTGGCCCGATGCTGGTCGAGATGGGCGTTGAGTCCCTGAAGGAGCGCGGCGTGGACGTGGCCGGCGAGGTCAAGTATGTCTGGCACTTCTCCAACCCCTCCGTGGCTGACCAGAACAGCTGGTATGTGGCTGGCGATCAGTACATCAAGGAGAATTATCCCACCTGGGTCGCCGTGAGCGAGCCCTACTACTCTGAGCAGGATCCTCAGAAGTCCGTGTCCATCGGCGAGTCCGTGCTGGAAGCCCATCCCGACGTGGACCTGATCATCTGCAACGACTCCACTGCTCTGCCCGGACAGTGCAAGGCCGCCCAGAACAAGGGCCTGACCGCCAAGGATGTCACCATCACCGGCTTCTGCCCGCCCTCCGGCATGACCGAGTACCTCGAGGCTGGCATCTGCACCCGTTGGGGTCTGTGGGACTGCGGCATCCAGGGCGCTCTGGGCTGCTATCTGGCCGCCTATGTGTCCGCTGGTAACGAAGTGCATGTGGGCGACGTCATCAACGTCCCCGGCATCGGCGATGTGACCATTCTGGCCAACAGCGACCTGGTGGAAGGCCAGGAGACCGCCGAGGTCAACAACGGCGTCGTGCTGCTGCCCGAGCGCGTTGTCTTCACCGCTGAGAACGTTGCCAACTACAACTTCTGATTCTGAGCGAAGAAAAGGGAGGAGCCCCTCGGGGCCCCTCCTCTTGCGGTGAATCCCGCGGCATGACGCGGGCGGCACCTTGACACAATGTCCAATCTTCGATATCATCGTAACTGGCGACGGGCGAAGGTTTCCAAAGGGCGATCGCAAAGCCCTTTGGTCGCCGCCCGCAGGCGGCGAAACGCCTGCAGCCAGATCAGACAGAGTGGCCTACTCTTCTCATCTAAGAATGCTTCATTATTGTGAAAGGGTTTCGGCCTGCGGGCCGACCCGGGGGCTTTGCGATCGCCCCCGGGACCCCTTCGCAGCATGCGCTTATAGTGAACCAGTCTTATCTGAGAAGCGTTTAGAATCTCTGTTAAACAATCGATGCAAAAAAGAAAGGAAGTTTGATTCCCATGGCTGATAAGGACGGACTGAAAATCGCAAAAGACTATCACGTGAGCGAACCCTTCGCCAACATGGGCGGCTCCTACATCAAGGGCGCCGCCGGCCTCGACTGGGGCATGCGCAAGCACCTGAGCCACATCTTCGACCCCAAGAGCGGCAACACCGTGATGTTCGCCTTCGACCACGGCTACTTCATGGGCTCCACCGCGGGCCTGGAGCGCCTGGACATCGTGGTGCCCAAGCTCATGCCCTACATCGACTGCCTGATGGGCACCCGCGGCGCGCTGCGCACCTGCATCCCCGCGGAGAACCGCAAGGCCGTCGCCCTGCGCGTCTCCTCCGGCTCCTCCATGCTCAACGATGACCTGAGCCACGAGGTGGTGGCCGTGGACATCGAGGACGCCATCCGCATGAACGCGGACTGCATGGCCGTGCAGACCTTCATCGGCGCGGACGGCCAGCTGCAGAGCCTGGACAACCTGAGCCGCGTGATCAACGCGGGCTTCAAGTACTCCATCCCGACCCTGGGCGTGGTCGCCGTGGGCAAGGACATGGAGCGCACCGACCGCTACTTCAAGCTGGCCACCCGCATCATCGCCGAGATGGGCGTGCAGATGGTCAAGACCTACTACTGCGACAATTTCGAGGAGGTCGTCGCGGCCTGCCCCGTGCCGATCGTGGTGGCCGGCGGCAAGAAGCTGCCCGAGGCGGAGGCCCTGACCATGGCCTACCGCTCCATCCAGGGCGGCGCCCGCGGCCTGGACATGGGCCGCAACATCTTCCAGAGCGATCACGCGGTGGAGATGGCCCAGGCCATCGGCAAGATCGTCCACGAAGGCTTCACCGACAAGGAAGCCCTGGAGTTCTATCAGGACGCGATCCACTGATCCACCAGACACAAAACCCGGGTCTGCGGCGGAGCATTCCCCGCAGACCTTTTCAGGTATAGAGGGATGCGCGGTGCGCCGCGCGGAGGATGTCTTATGTATCTCAGTATCATCCAGATGGTGCTCCCCGTACTGACCATGTTCCTGCTCGGCTGGCTCTGCAACCGGAAGCACATCTTCGACCAGCAGGGCCTGGCCGGCATCAAGTCCCTGGTGAGCGGCGTGCTGCTTCCCGTCGTCCTCTTCAACGCCTTCTTCACGGCGGAGTATTCCGGCCGCATCGCCCTGACCTTCGCGGTCGTCTACGGCTCCTGCGCGCTGGGCCTGGGGACGGGCTTTCTGCTGCGCCGCTTCGTGAAGCCCTACGGCAAGTTTCTGCCCTTCCTCGTCACCAACTTCGAGGGCGGCATGATGGGCTACGCCCTGTACGGCCTGCTCTATCCGGGGCAGACCCACGTCTTCGCCATGGCGGACATCGGCCAGACGCTGGCCGCCTTCACCGTGTACCTCACGGTGCTGCAGGCCGTGGGAAGCGGCAAGGCTGATCCCCGCTCCATCGCGAAGAACGCCGTGCGCAACCCGGTGCTGATCGCCATCCTCCTGGGCGTGATCCTCGGCGCCACCGGCGTGGGGCGGTGCGTGCTGGATTCCTCGGTCGGCAGCATCGTCAGCGACACCCTGTCCTTCATCGCCGCGCCGGTCTCCGGGCTGATCCTCGTGATTGTGGGCTATGAGCTGAGCTTCAGCCGGGCGATGATGAAGCCCGTGATGCTCACGGTGCTGCTGCGCCTGCTGGTCACGGCCGCGCTGCTGGGCATCGGGTCGCTGGTCGTGTTCAGTGTGATCCCGTTTGAAAAGCAGCTGTTCACCGCGCTGCTGCTGGCCTGGTCGCTGCCCGCGCCCTTCATCATCCCGCTGTTTGCGGATGTGACGGGGCATGAGAAGTATATTTCGACCACGCTGTCGGTGCAGACCGTTGTGTCGCTGGTGCTGTTTGTGGGCATTGCGGCGTATGTGTTGGGGTAAACAGGTATGACAAAAGGGCTTCCCGCCATGGGAAGCCCTTTTCGATTACTGAATCGCCACCTGGATGCCGTTGACCTCGACGGCGCCGTCGGCGAGGATCAGGATGTAGCGCTGGCCGTCGATCACGCGGGTGCTCACCAGGTCGGCGTGGTCGGGATCCACCTTGATGGACACGCTGGGGGTCTCCACCTGGAACTTGCCCGGCGTCACCAGGTTGACCGCGGGGATCTCGGCGTAGGAGCCGAAGGACTCGGTGAACTGGCTCTCGAACTGCTCCGCTTTCTGCTCGGTGACGCCGCACTCCTCCAGCACGGCCCGCACCTCGCGGCCGGAGAGGCTGACCGGCTCGGCGGTCTTGTCGCTCTTGGCCTCCTTGATCATCTCGCCGATCTTCTCGTGCACCGCCTGCACCATCTCCATGCTGCACTCCTCCATCAGCGTGTCGCTGATGAGGCCGTGGACGGTCTCCCGCTGCTCGTCGGCGCGCATGCTCAGCTCGGAGTGGAACACCTGCTGCACGAAGGCCTCGTGGGTGTCCTCCATGGAGCGTACATAGTACAGGGCCTGGTAAATGTCCGCGCCGCCCTGCTCGAAGGCCGGGAACATGAAGCCGATCTCCGGCGCGCTGACGGACCAGTGGCCGTCGGTGCAGTGGAAGTCGCCCTCCTGCTCGGCGTAGCTCAGGGTGGGCTTGCCCAGCTTCACCGGGCACACGCAGCAGAGCACGTAGTTGAACACGCTCTCGGAGCGGGTACGGTCCTCGCTGCCGTCGCGGTTGCGGTGCGGCACGTCCATGCTGTCGTAGAGCAGCAGAATCAGCTGGTTGGGCAGGTTCTGGTTTTCCTCCACGGAGTCGGGCCGCGCCTGCTTCTCGGCGCGCATCCAGTCGCGGATGCGCTCGAACAGCCGATCCACCGTCTCGTCCTCGTTCAGCTCCGTACGGCACAGGCCGGTCAGCAGGGCGTGGGCCTCGTCGTCCATGGTCTGGGCGGCGGAGAAATCCACGCTCAGAAGGTTCTGGCCCTGGGTGCCGGAGAGCACCCGGCGGAAGAGGCCCATGTACTTCTCGTTCTCCGTCTCCGGCAGGGTCTGCACGGGCTTGACGAAGGTGGAGAGGATCTCGCCCTCGGCGTTGAGGTAGCAGCCGCGGATGAGGGTGGGGTGGCGGTGTTCGGGGTTCAGACGGCGCTTGATCTGCGCCAGATCCTGTTGATTCAATGGTATCACTCTTTCTGTCCTCTTGGGGACATGGACTTTGGGTTGTGTGATTTACAGGTTAAACAGATCGCTGTGAGTTCCTGTGCGAACCGCTGTCAAAACCAGTTCATCGGGACTGTTGAGATAGATCAACAGCCAATCGGGTTGAATGTGGCATTCACGGAAGCCTGTATAGATGCCTGACAGCGCGTGATCCCTGTATCGCTGATCCAGGGTTTTGCCGGCTAAGAGAAGATCAATCACGCGTTTCAGTTGATCCATATCCAGTCCGCGCTTTTGGCATCGCTTGTAGTCTTTGCGGAACAGGGCGGTCGTTTTGAGCGTTCTCATTCTGCATCCAACTCACTGAAAAGTTCTTCTGCGCTGTGATAAGACTTTGCTGCTCTTCTGCCGGACGCAATCTCCCGCGCTTCCTGAAAGGCTTCCTCGGTTTCGCGACTGTACTGCGGTACACGGGACTCGAAGGGAAGACCACCGACCAGCAGAGACTGCGCAATGAACATATTGACTGCCTGCGGAAGGGTCATACCGAGGGTGCGGAAGAGCGCTTCTGCCTGTTCCTTTCTGCCAGTTTCCATGCGCATGTTAAAATTCGCTGTCTTCATGGTCATAGCAATCGACCTCCTTCAAGATAATTATAAGGCATATGTTTTACTTTTGCAAGCAAAAAACACTCATTTATGTATGAAGGAAAGCCCTGTCAGTACCTCCGCTCAAACCTGCGCAGGTTGGCCTGGCGCTGGGGCGTGGCGACCACGCCGGCGAGGGAGCGGTTGCGCGTCACGTTGAGCACGAGGCCCACGCCGCCCATGTTGGTGACCATGTTCGAGCCGCCGTAGCTGATGAAGGGCAGCGGGATGCCCGTGATGGGCATCAGGCCGATGGTCATCGCCACGTTCTCGAACACGTGGAACAGCAGCATCGCCATCACCCCGATGATGATCAGCATGCCGAACTTGTCCCGGGTGTAGCGCGCGAGGTAGAGCATGCGCATGAGGATCAGGAAATAGATCACGAGGACGCCCGCGCAGCCCACGAAGCCGAAGGCCTCGCCGATGGTGGCGTAGACGAAGTCCGTCCAGTCGGCGGGCACGTAGTTGAGCTGGGAGATGGCCCCGGGCACAAACATTCCGATGCCGGTCAGCCCGCCGGAGCCGATGGCGATCTTGCTCTGGGTCTGCTGGTAAGCGCCGGAGGTGGCGTAGGATTCCGGGTCGATGAAGGCCAGGATGCGGGTGAGGCGGTAGTTGTCCGAGCCGCTGGCCACCGCGTAGCCGTAGATCGCCAGCAGGCCGAGGCCCGCCACGCCGGCCATGAGCAGCAACGTGCGGATGGACACGCCCGAGAAGTACAGCATCACGGCGAAGAAGAACGCAATCACCAGGAAGGAGCCCATCTCGCCGGAGAGCACGATGACCGCGCCGGGAACCAGCACCAGGGCCATGATGTAGAAGAAATCCTTCATGGTGCTCATGGGGTGCTCGCTCTGGCTGAGCACCTTGGCCAGCATCAGGATCAGGGCCAGCTTGGCGAACTCGGTGGGCTGGATGGTGAAGCCCCAAATGATGTCCAGCCACTGCTTCACGCCCTCGGCGCGGTTGACTACCCACACCACCGTGACCAGGATGGTGGCGGCATAGTAGATGAGGGCGGCGCGGCGCTTGAAGATGGCGAAGGGGATGCTGACCAGGAAGGTGATGATGATGGGGGCGATCATCAGGAAGAACACCTGACGCATCGCGTAGTTGGATTCCACGATGTGGCTGAGCAGGGAATCGGCGGTGGAGGAGGTGGTGTAGGTCGCGACGGTGACGCTCAGCACGCCGAAGAGGGCGAGGATGAACACCATCAGGATCAGCGGCACGTCGATGTGGGCGCGGACCCGTCTGTTCTCAGCGATCAAGCGCGCGTCACCTCCTTCATGGCCTTCATGGAGCCGAGCAGCCTGCGCCGCAGCCAGCCGACGCGCTTGCCGCCGTAGCCGGGCAGGGCGACGGTCTCACCCGCGAGGCGACGGGCGATGCGGCCGATGGCCTCCGAGGCCTCGCAGCGCACGTCCATCAGCAGGCGGTGGTTGACCAGGGCGCGGTAGACGGTGGCGTCCTCGGGAATCTCACCGAGGAGGGTCAGCTCCACGACGTCCGCGGCGGCCTTCGCGCTCATCATCTCGCCCGCGGAGATCAGCTCGGGCATCAGCCGGTTGACCACCAGGGAAGGTCTCGGCAGCTCGCGGCGCTCCAGCAGGGCGGCCGCCCGCGCGGTGTCCCGCAGGCACATGTCGTCCGGGGTGCAGATCAGCAGGGTTTCGTCCACCTCCGGCAGCAGCAGGGAGCGCAGACCGCGCTCCAGGCCCGCCGGGGCGTCGAGGAGGACGAAGTCGTTCTCCTCCTTCAGCTGGCGCAGGATGTGGGCCAGGGGCTTGGGGCGTACGTCCTTGCTGCGGGCAAACTGGGCCGCCGGCAGGAGGCGCAGGTTTTGCAGGCTGTAGGGGGTGACCAGGGCCTGGCTGAGGGCGCAGGCCTTGCGTGTCACGTCCAGCAGGTCGTAGACCACGCTGTTCTCCAGGCCCAGCAGGGCGTCCTGGCTGCGTAGGCCGATGTCGCCGTCCACCACGCACACGGTTCTATCCGTGCGGGAGAGGGCCACGCCCAGGGAGGCCGCGAGGGTGGATTTGCCCACGCCGCCCTTACCGGACGCGAT
>CADASK010000038.1:6584-38538 GCA_902790495.1 uncultured Eubacteriales bacterium | reverse complement strand
CACCTACCCTGGTGGTCTGTTTGTCGTACACATCTTTCGCTCCTGTTCTCCTGCAAATTTTCAGCCCTTAGGGGGTTGACTTTTTATTTGCAGGCTTTTGTTGACCTTCATCGATCATCATTTCGGAGTTCAACGATATCTTCAATTCTGCAGTGAAGGGCAGCACATATCTTCTCCAGAACTGCCATCTAGTGGCAAGCAATGCAATCCGGGCCGAATTGCAAAAAGCTTGTTGAGGGCTCCGCCCCCAAACCCCTGAGAATCAGAACTGCGTTCTGTGGTTGTAGTATCTTTCTGCGTCAGATACGTTTCCACCAGTAGGCAGAAATGAAATAAGCCGTTATGCCGGACTCTTGCGTTTTACACGCAATGCTGGCATGGCGGCTTTCTCTTTTCGCGAAGATAACCACAGCGCTTGCGCTGGCCGGCAGGGGCTTGGGGGCGGAGCCTACCAACAAGCTTTTGCAGAAGTTATTAACGATGCATTGCTTGCCACGACCGTTTTCTCGGCTGGACAGTGTTACATTTTGAACGGATCACAGATCTGTGATCTGCACTTTTGCGATTCTATTTCTTCACGCTTGCTGATTCGTCAGAATCAGGAATAGCGTTATCCCTTCGCCACTTTTTCGCCGGTTCATGCTTCCCGCATTCATCGCAGGTGTAAGGCCAGCTGATTTTCCACTCAAAGTATTCATCTCGTGAGATGACGCCGTCCTTAAGCTCCTGCTGATGATAAAGCCATTCCCGGAAGAATCCGTTCATCAGATTGTTGTCGATCCACAAACCACATGGCGCATGAGCCGGCCAGGAATCGCCATCGTGATAATAAATGTTTGCATCATCCGTGGCTTCGGAATCATAATCAGTGAGTTCCGTTCGCTGCATCTGAAACGCATGGAACATGCCGGGATGCTCTTCCTCTAACCAGAAAAACATCATCATCAATTCTTCGACATTCTGCCCGGTCATGTCCATGAGCGCCAGCGGATTGCAATCCAAAACCTCCGCCATTGTCTTCAGCAGTTTCGGAGAAGGAACACGATAGCTGGACTCATACTGCGCAATTCTCGGCGCTGCGTTTTCGCCTAAACCGACCATAATGGCAAACTCCGGCTGGTTGTATCCGCGAAATTTGCGGATGCGTTTCAGCTTCTCTCCGGTCTTCATGTGCTCCTCCGATCCTGATGAAAAGATGACTTGAGCTGCTCACGATGAAAGTGTTTATGCCTCCATTGGCATTATACAAGCGAACCGTATTCTCGTCAATAAAAATTTATCATATTTGCGAAATGCTTGTTGACAGTTTTCGTTTGATGTGATAATATATATTTAGCAAATATGCGAAACTGCTTTTAAGGAGGTTTTTACCGAACGCATGCGCTACACCATCCCCCAAGAAATGGACTATGACTATCTCAAGGATCTGATCGCTTCCGGCTATGAGCCCTTCGATTGGGCATCCGTCTATGATTATCCGCCCGACATTCCACCAGCCGAATTGGTGGAAGCCTGGGAGAAAATCTGGTCAGCATATGATACCTTTCATGGCATTATCGAACGAAAGATCGGTAACACGTGGTACACGATCCTGACCGATTGCGACGGCAAAGAAAGCTTGGTCGGCAAGGTTAAACGCCTGATTTTCTCTGAACCTTTACCCCGTATGGAGGCCATTCCCAGATGATGAATTCCCTGAACTATGCTATGATTCCTATGAGCACTACGGTAGTGCCGGCTGATTCCCGAAAGGAGGAAAATGATTTGAATCATGCCGGCTGATTCCCGAAAGGAGGAAAATGATTTGAATCAGCAGCAGATCACCGCGTTATATTGCAGACTCAGCAACGAAGACGACCTGGATGGAGAGTCCAACTCCATCCAAAATCAGAAAGCATTGCTCCAAAAGCATGCTGACGATCACGGCTTCACCCACACGAGATTCTTCGTGGACGACGGCTATACCGGCACCAACTTCAACCGTCCCGCCATGCAGGAATTGCTCTCCCTGGTGGAAGCTGGGCAGATCGGTACGATCATCGTGAAGGACATGAGCCGCTTTGGGAGAGATTATCTGCAAGTGGGTCACTACACCGAAATCGTATTTCCCAGCATGAATGTGCGCTTCATCGCCGTGAACGATGGCGTGGATTCCGAGCACGGAGACAGCGATTTCACCCCGGTTCGCAACCTGTTCAACGACTTCTATGCCAAGGATACCAGCCGGAAAGTGCGCGCAGTTATCAAGGCAAAAGGCATGCGTGGCGAGCATCTCAACCGCCCGCCTTACGGATACCTGGAAGATCCGATGCTGAAAGGACACTGGATCATTGATCCGGAAACTGCGCCCGTGGTAAGATACATCTTCGACCTGGCGATGCAAGGCAAGGGGCCGGAGAGCATCGCTGCCTTGTTGGAACGAGAGCAAGTTCTTACCCCAACCGCTATCTACAAGAGCCGTCACGAGAAACCTTTGCCTGCTCATCCGTATCGCTGGAAGGATAGCACAACCGCTGAAATTTTGGGACGGATGGAGTACACAGGCTGCACATGCAGTTTCAAGACATACTCCAAATCCTACAAATTGAAGAAGCGAATTGTCAACCATGCGGAGGACATGCACATTACACCTGACACACAGGATCCTATCATTTCAAAAGAACTGTGGGATCGTGTGCAGGATCTGCGGCAGCAGCGCCACCGGAGTATCCAGCGCGCTGAACGAGAGGGTATGTTCGCCGGTATCACCTTCTGCGCAGATTGTGGAAGACGGATGCACTTTGCAACCTGCAAGGCGTATGAAGGAAGGCAAGATCGCTACTCCTGTTCCGCCTACAAAAGCGGTCGCGGTGAATGCTCCTGCCACTACATCCGGGAGGAAGTGCTGCGGGACATCGTGCTGGAACGGATTCGCGCTGTAACGGCCTACGTCCGGGAGGATGCGGAAGGCTTTCAGCAGGAGTGGATGCAATCCACCCGCAAAGCGCAGGACAGCAGCATCCAGCAGAACCAGAAACAGCTGGCGCAGGCGAAGAAACGTTTGGAGGACATCGACAAACTGATTACCCGCCTGTACGAGGATCACGTTCTCGGCACACTCTCCGATGATCGCTATCAGAAAATGATGGCGGATTATGAAGAAGAGCAGGAGCGGCTCAAGACCGAGATCACCGTCATGGAAAAATTGATCGACCAGCAGCGTGAGGACAGCGACAACTACGACCGCTTCTCCGCCTTGGTGGAAAAGTACGTGGACATCCCCGAGCTGACCACCGCCATCGTGAACGAATTCATCAAGAAGATCATTATCCACGAAGCAGATAAATCCAGCGGCCACCGCAGACAGACGGTGGAAATCGTCTTCAACTTTGTCGGCCAGATCGAAATCCCCATTCTGACTGAGCCGATCACTCTGGAAGCGCCCTCAAAGCAAAGGAAAACCGCGTAGCCAACGCAGCTACGCGGTCTCCCCAAGGATTAGTTCCTTATGAAGCTTAACCCTTCGCTGATGTCTTCTACCGTCTGCAAAGCCTTCCCCTCTGGGGAAGGTGTCAGCGCCCAAGGCGCTGACGGATGAGGTCGTCACATCGACCTCAGCGCGTCGATGGGGTTGAGCCGGGAGGCCTTGCGGGCCGGGGCCCAGCCGAAGAGGATGCCCACCGCGGCCGAGAAGCCGACGCCCAGCAGGATCGCGCCGCCGTTGAGCACGAACTCCGTGCCCAGCACGCGGGTCAGGCCGTAGCTCAGGGCCAGACCGGCGATGACCCCGGCGATGCCGCCCAACATCGACAGCAGGAAGCTCTCGATGAGGAACTGCACCTGAATCTGCCAGGGCATGGCGCCCAGGGCCTTCTTCAGGCCGATCTCCGTGGTGCGCTCGGTCACGGTGGTCAGCATCATGTTCATGATGCCGATGCCGCCCACCACCAGGGCGATGGAAGCGATGCCTGCCAGCATGGTGGACATCATGGAGAGGATCTCCTCCATCGTGTCCTCGATGGAGGACATGGTCGTCACGGTGAAGGTGTCCTCCTCGAAGGAGAACATCGCGTCCAGCGTGCTTTCGAGGGCGGTCTTCGCGTCCTCGGAGGTGACGCCGTCGGCCAGGTACACCGTCAGGCTGGTCACCACGCTGGCGTTGTTCATCTTCATGGCCGTGGTGTAGGGGATCATGATCTCCGACTGGCCGAGGAAGAGGGTGGTGATGCCGCCCGCGCTGTCCTCCTCGAACAGGCCGACCACGGTGAAGGGCAGGCCGCCGATGACGAAGGTCTCGCCGATGGGGTCGATGCCGTAGAAGAAGGTCTCCACCATCTCGTCTGAGAGCAGGCACACGAAGGAGGTGTTCTCGTCGTCGATGAAGTTGAGGGCGCGGCCCCGCTTCACCACCTCGTCGTTGCGCTGGAAGTAGTAGGCGTTGCGCCCGGCGACGCTCACGCGGGTCTCCCGCTCGCCGCCGTAGGACACCCAGGTGTTCAATGACACCGAGGGCGTCACGCCGTCCACCTCGTCCAGGGCGGAGATCTCGTCCAGGTCGGCGGCGTCCAGGCCGCTCTTCAAATCGCTGCCGGTGACGGACACGCTCATGGTGCCCGCGCCCATGGAGAAGAAGGAGCTGGTCAGGGAGCCGGACACGCCGGAGACGGTGGAGATCAGGGCGATGACCGCCGTGACGCCGATCATGATGCCCAGCAGCGTCAGGAAGGAGCGCACCTTGTTGCCCCGGATGTTGTCCAGCGACATCACGATGCACTCGCCGATCATCACGATGGTGCCGCGAATCTGTCTAAGCATCCTCCGTGCCGCCTCCCTCCGTGATGACCCCATCGATGATGTGCACCACGCGGCGGGCGTGGGAGGCGATCTTCATATCGTGGGTGATCATGATGATGGTGCGGCCCTCGGCGCTCAGCTCGGCGAAGAGGGTCATGATCTGGGCGCCGGTCTTCTGGTCCAGGGCGCCGGTGGGCTCGTCGGCCAGCAGGATGGAGGGATTGCCCACCAGGGCCCGGGCGATGGCCACGCGCTGCTGCTGGCCGCCGGAGAGCTGGTTCGGCATGTGGCCCATGCGGTCCTCCAGCCCGACGCGGACGAGCATCTCCTTCGCCCGCTGTCTGCGCTCCCGGGGCGGCACGCCGGCGTAGATCAGGGGCAGCTCCACGTTCTTCAGGGCGGTGAGCCGGGGCAGCAGCTGGGAGTTCTGAAAGATGAAGCCGATCTCCCGGGAGCGCAGGTGCGCCAGCTCGCCCTCGTCCAGCTCCTGCACCTCGCGGCCGTGGAGGGTGTACTCCCCCAGGGTCGGGGTGTCCAGGCAGCCGATGATGTTCATCAGGGTCGACTTGCCGCTGCCGGAGGGGCCCAGCACCGAGAGGTATTCGCCCTCCTCCAGGCTCAGGTCGATGTCCCGCAGGACGCGCATGGTCTCCTCGCCCATCTGGTAATCCTTGCAGATGCCGCGCATCTCAAAGAAGGTTTCCGAATTCACGGTGCTCATGGCGCGCCACCGCCGCCCGGCATACCGCCGCCGAAATTGCCGCCGCCCGGGGCGCCGCCGTTGTTGTTCCAGTTGCGGGTGCTGTTGCCGCGGTTGGTGCCGCCGGGCCGGTTGACCTGCTGGGTGCTCATCATGCCCGAGAACAGGGCGCTCAGCCCGGTGGCGGTCTGGGTCTTCTCGGCCACCGCGTACACGGTGTCGCCGTCCTTCAGGCCGCTCTTGATCTCCACATAGTTGCCGTTGGAGACGCCCACGGTCACCTCGACGCTCTCCATCTCGCCGTTCTCGCCCTCCATGTAGACGAAGGCCTGGTTCTGCCGGTCGAAGGAGAGGGCGTCCATCTTGAGCACCACCACGTTGTTGGCCTCCTCCTTGGGCACGGTCACGGTGACCTGCATGCCCGGGTAGACGTTGGCCACGTCGGAGGCGTCCACGGGTACGGTGGCGGTGTAGTAGGCCACGGAGCCCTGGGAGGAGGAGATGTAGTCGATGGTCTCGATGGAGGAGGTGAAGCGCTGGCCGGTCGCCGTGACGGAGATGTTGCAGGCCTGGCCGATGGCCACGTCGGAGATGTCGTACTCGTCCACGCGCAGGGAGACCTTCAGGTGGTCGAAGTCCGCCAGCTGCAGCAGGCTGTCGCCGGCCTTGACCTCGTCGCCCTTTACGAAGTTGAGCTTGTTGACGGTGCCGTCAAAGCCGGCGGAGATGGTGTCGCCGCTGGAGAGGCGCATCAGCTTGTCGTCCTTCTTCACGGTGTCGCCCACGGCCACATAGACCTGGCGCACCGTGGCGGCCGCTGGCGCGGTGTAGGTGGCGCTGTCCACCAGCTGCAGGGAGCCGGAGAAGCTGAGCGAGTTGGAGATGGAGCCGGTGGTGGCGGTGTAGCCGTCGTAGGTGACGGTGTATTCGGCCTTCATCTGGCTGTAGGTGTTGTAGCCGACAGCGGCCAGCACCAGCACCACGAGGAGTGTGAGGAGGATCCTCCGCACGCGGTGCTTCCGCTTTTTCCTGGGTTGATCGCGCATCAGGCTGTTTCCTTTCTGCATCGCTTGATGGATGGCTGCCCTTCTCTTTTCGATCCGGACAATCCACATTTTTACATATTGATATGACGATATCGTTGCACTTTTGTGATGAACAGGTGAAGGGCGTGTGGAATATCGGTGAAAAGAGGCTGCTTTGGTACGGAAAACAGGGAAAAACCGCGACTTGTTCCACTGGAAATTATACCAGAATATAGCTGATTCTGGCAATATGATGCAGAGACAAATATGTACGCCTGACAGATGAGGTTCTCCGTCAGCCCTCTTTATCGCCAAAACGAAAAAGCAAAAACGAAAGTGACGAAATTACCCAAATGAAAGTGACGAAAAAACCAAAACGGAACCTTCGCGCCGTCGTCCCCGCGTCGTTTTTCTTGACGAAAGCTGTCCGCGCGTGTACAATAGGAACAGAAAAAAATCGCATCACGCGCTGCCCCCGGGCACGCCAAGCGTAGGAGACAAGGAGGACATCACCATGCTTTATGACAACAAGATTTGGGTGGGCACGGGCGAGCGCCCGGTGTTCCTGCTGCCGCAGATGGCCAACCGCCACGGCCTCATCGCCGGCGCGACCGGCACGGGCAAGACCGTGTCGCTGAAGGTGCTGGCGGAGGGCTTCTCCTCCATGGGCGTTCCGGTGTTTGTCGGCGACGTGAAGGGCGACCTCTCCGGCATGGTCAAGGTAGGCGAGCACTCCGAGAAGATTGCCCAGCGCCTGTCGGACTGCGGCGTGCCGACCTTCCGCTACCGCTCCTTCCCGACCGTCTTCTGGGACGTGTACGGCGAGGCGGGCCACCCCGTGCGTGCCACGGTCAGCGAGATGGGCCCGACCCTGCTAGGGCGGATGCTGAACCTGAACGAAACCCAGACCGGCGTGCTGAACATCCTCTTCCGCGTGGCGGATGACGAGGGCATGCTGCTGCTGGACATCAAGGACCTGAAGGCGATGCTGGCCTACCTGGGCGAGCACGCCCGGGACTATACCCTCAACTACGGCAACGTCTCCGTGGCGACCGTCGGCGCGATCCAGCGCGCGGTGGCCGTGCTGGAGGATCAGGGCGGCGACAAGTTCTTCGGCGAGCCCGCACTGAACATCGCCGACTGGATGCAGCAGGACGAGGACGGCTTCGGCATGATCAACATCCTGGCCTGCGACCAGCTCTTCCGCAAGCCGAAGATGTACTCCACCTTTATGCTGTGGATGCTCTCTGAGCTGTACGAGCTGCTGCCCGAGCAGGGCGACCTGGACAAGCCGCGCATGGTGTTCTTCTTCGACGAGGCCCACCTGCTCTTCGACGACTGCCCCAAGTCCCTGCTGGAGAAGGTGGAGCAGGTCGTGCGCCTGATCCGCTCCAAGGGCGTGGGTGTGTACTTCATCACCCAGAACCCCTCGGACATCCCGGCCTCCGTGCTGGGCCAGCTGGGCAACCGCATCCAGCACGCCCTGCGCGCCTACACGCCCCTGGATCAGAAGGCCGTGAAGGCCGCGGCCCAGACCTTCCGCGTCAATCCGCGCTTCGACACCGAGGAGGCCATCCTCTCCCTGAAGACTGGCGAGGCCCTCGTCTCCTTCCTGGACGCCAAGGGCGCGCCCTGCGTGGTGGAGCGCGCGACGATCCTGCCGCCCCAGAGTGATATGAACATCATCTCCCCCGAGCTGCGCCAGAGCGTGCTGGAGACCAGCCCCTTCTGGGGCGTCTACGACGAGGTGATGGACCGCGTCAGCGCCTATGAGATGCTCGTCGGCGCCTTCCAGCGCGAGCAGCTGCCCGTGCAGGAGAGCACCCGGCAGCCCCAGCCGGTGGAGATCAGCTACGAGGAGCCCGCGCCGGTGAAGTCCCAGGGCTTCATGATCTACGATCCGGCCACCGGCGGCTATGTGCAGAAGACCATCCCCACCATGACGCCGATTCCCCCCGCGCCTGTGACGCCCAGGCCGGCCCCGCAGACCGTGCAGGCCGCCGTGCAGCCCGCCGCGCCGGAGCAGCCGCCGGAGCAGATGCCCGTGATGATCTATGACGCGGCCACCGGTCAGTACATCCAGAAGATGATGACCATGCGCTACGATCCGGCCACCGGCGGCTACCTGCCCGTGCAGCCCGAGCGCGCCAAGCCCGTGGACCCCAGGGCCACGGAGAAGGCCGCCCGCGAGGCGGAGAAGCAGCGCAAGGCCGCCGAGAAGGCCGAGAAGGAGCGCATCGCCGAGGAGCGCCGCCAGAAGGCCGACGCCCTGCGCGAGGAGCGCGCCGCCCGCGCCCGCAAGAACGACTCCGTGCTGGGCCGCGTGCAGAACACGGCGATCAACACCGCCACAAGAGAAGTGACCCGCCAGATTACCCGCGGCCTGATGGGATCCCTGACGTCGATGTTTGGCGGCGGAAGCAAGAGAAGGTAACCAATCGCTTCTAGCAAGGAGCGCCCGGAAAACGCCATGTTATGGCGTTTTCAGCGGAGAGCGGGCGGCAGCCCCGGACCGACCGCAAAGCCCCTGACCCGCGCCCGCAGGCGCGGAATCTCTGGCTGCCATAGCAAATTGCTGCCAAAAGAGGCGATGCGAAGGGGCGCAGGGGGCGATCGCAAAGCCCCCTGCCCGCGCCCGCAGGCGCGGAACCCCCTGCTGCCATCGAAAGCCGAAGATAAAAATCAAAACATTTCCATTGACTCTCATCGAGGTGATACCGTGCTTTCGCGTGCCCTGGGCTATGGACTGACCGGCGTCAGCGGCTTCCCCGTCACCGTGGAGGTCTTCGCGGCCAGCGGCATCCCATCCCTGGAGATCATCGGCCTGCCGGACGCGTCCATCAAGGAGAGCCGCGACCGTGTCGGCGCCGCCATCGTCAACTCCGGCTTCACCATGCCCATCGCGCGGCTGACCGTCAACCTCGCCCCGGCGGACGTCAAAAAGGAAGGCCCCGCCTTCGACCTGCCCATCGCGGTGGCGGTGCTGATGGCCTCCCACCAGATGGAAAACCTGGACCTCACCCGCACCCTGCTCATCGGCGAACTGTCCCTGGACGGCAGCCTGCAGCCGGTGCGCGGCGCGCTGCCGATGGTCATCAGCGCCAGCGAGCACGGCATCGAGGACGTGGTGCTCCCGGCGGGCAACGCGGCGGAGATCGCCTGCATCCAGGGCATCCGGGTCTACCCGGCCGCCTCCCTGCGCGAGGCCGTGGATCACCTGACAGGCCGCGCACGCATCCCCGCGCAGATCCAGCGCGCCTACGACGATCTCCTCGCCGAGACCCAGATCGCGGTGGATCTGAGCCAGGTGCAGGGCCAGCTCGGCGCGCGCCGGGCCCTGGAGGTGGCGGCCGCCGGCGGCCACAACATGCTGATGATCGGCACCCCCGGCAGCGGCAAAACCATGCTCGCGCGATGCCTGCCCGGCATCCTGCCGCCCCTGACCTTCGAGGAGGCGCTGGAGACCACGCGCATCCACTCCATCGCGGGCAAGCTGAGCCCCGGCACAGGGCTGATGGTCACGCGCCCCTTCTGCGCGCCGCACCACTCGGCGTCGGTGGCCAGCCTCATCGGCGGCGGCGCTAACGCCATGCCCGGCTCCGTGTCCCTCAGCCACAACGGCGTGCTCTTCCTGGACGAGCTGCCGGAATTCAGCCGCCAGGCCCTGGAGGCCCTGCGCCAGCCGCTGGAGGACGGGGTGGTCTCCGTCACCCGCGTGCACAACCAGGCCCAGTACCAGTCCAGCTTCATGCTGGTGGCCAGCATGAATCCCTGCCCCTGCGGGTATTTCGGCAGCCGGGTGAAGCAGTGCCGCTGCAGCCAGCGGGATATCCGCCGCTACCTCGACCGCGTGTCCGGCCCGCTGCTGGACCGCATCGACATCCAGATCGAGGTGGACGCCGTGCCCGTGAAGGAGATCAATCAGGGCAAGCCCGCCGAGAGCTCCGCCGTCGTGGCCGAGCGCGTGCGCCGCGCCCGGGAGATTCAGCAGGCGCGCTACCGGCAGGACGGCATCCACTGCAACGCCCAGCTGGACGCGAAGCTCAGCAAGCGCTACTGCGCCCTCTGCCCGGAGGCCACCGCCGTGCTCCACGTGGCGGTGGAGCGCATGGGCATGAGCATGCGCGCCTATGGCCGCGTGCTGAAGGTGGCCCGCACCATCGCCGACCTGCGCGGCGCGGAGAATATCGCCACCGAGGACGTGGCCGAGGCCATCCAGTACCGCGAGCTGGACGGGAAGTATTGGAAGAGTTGAAGGCTTCCGAAATGAAAGCTTCATCAACAGAACAGCCCTCTGTCGGCAGCAGTGCCGATGGGAGGCTGTTTTTGTGCATGAATGAAACGTACATGAATCGCTCCGGCTGAAGAACCTCATCCGTCAGCGTCTGACGACGCTGACACCTTCCCCAAGGGGGAAGGCTGAGAGATCATCTGCATAAGCCTTCCCCTATGGGGAAGGTGGCAGCCCGCTTGCGGGCTGACGGATGAGGTCATGAGGTCATACAGACGTTCATAACGCCAGGCGTACAGTTTTGTCTCTGCACGCCCGCCCCCGCCGTTTCTCTTTTCCGCTTGCGCCGGGCGCGGGCCGGTGTTATACTGTCTGTACCTCATCAGGAGTACAGGAGGACGGGGACGCATGCAGCCCAGACGAACCAGAACCCAAAACCAGCTCATAGATTTTCTGATCCTGAACGCCGGCACCCTCATCATGGTGGTGGGCATCTACTTTTTCAAGTACCCCAACAACTTCTCGACCGGCGGCGTCAGCGGCATCTCTGTCATCCTGGCCCACTACTTTCCGCACATCACCAAGGGTGATTTCGGCCTGGCGCTGAACATCCTGCTGCTCATCCTGGGCTACGCCATGCTGGGCCGCGATTTCGGCTACAAGACGACCTACGTCAGCCTGCTGCAGAGCGGCCTGATCTGGGTGCTGGAGCGCGTCTATCCCCTCTCGCAGCCCATGACCAGCCAGCCGCTGCTGGAGCTGGTGTTCGCCGTGGCCCTGCCGGCCATCGGCTCGGCCATGCTCTTCAACATCGGCGCGTCCTCCGGCGGCACGGACATCGTGGCCATGGTGGTCAAGCGGCACTCCAGCCTGGAGATCGGCCGCGCGCTGATGGTCTCCGACCTCATCATCACCCTGATGGCCTGCGTGGCCTTCGGCATGGAGACGGGCCTGTACTCCATCCTCGGCCTGGTGACCAAGTCGCTGGTGGTGGACATGGTGATGGAGAACATCAACACCAACAAGTGCTTCCACATCATCACCGCGCACCCGGATCACATCGAGCAGTTCATCACCCGCACCCTGCACCGCGGCGCGACCCGCGTGCACGGCGAGGGCGTCTACACCCACCAGGGCCGCGAGGTGCTGCTGACGGTGGTCAACCGCAAGCAGGCGGTGGAGCTGCGCGCCTATGTCAAGTCCCACGACCCCGAGGCCTTCCTGCTGATCACCAACACGGGTGAGATCATCGGCAATGGCTTCCGCGGGGTGAACTGAAAAAGACCGTTGAATTTGATTCTGTTGTTTGTCGTGTCAGGAGAGGTTCCGCGCCTGCGGGCGCGGGCAGGGGCTTTGCGGTCGCCCCTGCACCCTTCGCGCACGCGCTTTACGGCTTGATTTTGCAATGTCGATGAATGAAATGAGAGAAATCATCACCAGCCCGAAAAATCCAAAGGTTCTCCTTTGGCGCTCTTTGAAGGACGCCAAAGGCCGCCGGGAGACCGGCTGCTTCCTGGTGGAGGGCGCGAAGGCCGTGGAGGAGGCGCTGACCTCCGGCTTTGCCTGCGAGGCCCTGCTGGTGCAGTCCGGCGTCGATGTGCCGCTTCCGGCGGATGTCCGGGTGACCGAGGTCTCCGACCGGGTGATGGAGGCCGTGTGCGACACGCGCACGCCCCAGGGCGTCGCCGCCGTGATGCGCATCCGCCATGAGGCGGTGACAGGCCGCCGGCTGATCGCGCTGGACGGCGTGCAGGACCCCGGCAACGTGGGCACCATCCTGCGCACGGCGGACGCCGCGGGCCTGGACGGGGCGCTGCTCAGTCGCGTCTGCGCCGACCCCTACAGCCCCAAGGTGCTGCGGGCCACCATGGGCAGCATCTTCCACCTGCCGATCGCGGTGACGGACAATCTGCCGGGCGAGCTGGCCGCGCGCCGCGACGCCGGCATGGACATCCTTTCCTCCCAGCTGGACGGCTCGCCCTTCCGCGCCTACGCGCCGAACCCGCAGGGCTATGTCCTGGTGATCGGCAGCGAGGGCAACGGCGTGACCGACGCTGTCCGCGCCCTGGCGACACACCGTCTGCGCCTGCCCATGCGCGGCCGCGCGGAATCCCTCAACGCCGCCGTCGCCGCGGGGATCATGATGTACAAGCTGACGGAAGAGTTGGGCTGATTTCCCCGCATCTTGCGCAAACCCATCATTTGTTGTATCATCCTCTCAAAGGCCCGGACACTCCGGGCAAGTGTCAAGGTAAAGGAGAATCCCCTTGCAGACGATCTATTTGGACGGCAGAGCCTACCCGGACGGCGCGGCGGTGCACGCGGCGCTGAAGCTCCTGCTCGATCTTCCCGCCTACTACGGCGCGAACGCGGACGCCCTCTACGACTGCCTGAGCGAACGCCGGGAGCCCGTGAACCTGTACATCCGCGCGATGGGCGCGGGCGACACGGCCGACACCCTGCGCAAGGTGACGCGCGTGGTGGAGGATCTCGGCGGCAATGTGACCGTGGCGGAGGCGTAAAGAGGCATGCGGTGTTCCTGTAAGGTCTGCGGCACCTACATGGTGCAGGCGGACAGCGATATCCTGGGCTGCGTGTGCCCGGACTGCGGCTACCGCTGCACGGATTGCCTGGGCACCAACACGGTGGTGAGCCGGGAGGCTTTGGCGTCCCTGGCCTTTGATCCCCGGTTTCAGCCGGAGAATATTGCGAAGAATTTTGCTCCAGAGGAGGAAGAGGAGGAGGACGACTTCCCTTCACCTCCAACGGATTGGTATGATTGATTCTTTCTGATAGCAATCAGCTCCAAAGTGCGGCGCCCGGAAAACGCCATGTTATGGCGTTTTCAGCGGAGAGCGGGCGGCAGCCCCGGACCGATCGCAAAGCCCTTTGGTCGCCGCCCGCAGGCGGCGAAACTCTCTGTGATGAGAAGCATTGTCATAGCGGCAAAAATTCCGCGCCTGCGGGCGCGGGCAGGGGGCTTTGCGATCGCCCCCTGCACCCCTTCGCGCGCCGCCTTGAAACAGTGCTTCTTTAGAAGAAACCATGAGGCACCCCATGCGCCAGACAGAATCCACAGCCATCGTGCTGCGCGCGGTCAACTACCGCGAAAACGACAGGATGCTCACCCTGTTCAGCCCCACGCGCGGGCGCGTGGAAGCCCTGGCCCGCGGGTGCAGGCGTCCGAAATCTCCGCTGCTCAACGCGGCGGAGATGTTTGCGCTGGGCGATTTTGAGCTCTACGAAAAGGGCCACCACCTCACCGTGACCGGCGCGACGCTGACCGAGACCTTCTATCCCCTGCGCCAGGATTTCGACCGCCTCGCCTGCGGCACCTACCTGCTCAGCCTGTGCGAGAGCACCATCCAGCCGGGACAGGAGGCGCAGGAGCTGTTCATGCTGCTGCTGCACACCCTCAGCCGCCTCACCTTCACCGATCAGCCCTGGCGGCCGCTGCTGGCGGGCTTCCTCACCCACTACACCGCCTGCGAGGGCTTCCGGCCGCGGCTGAAGCACTGTGTGCGCTGCGGCCGCAGGCTGGAGGATCAGGAGACGGTCTGGTTCGACCTGCGCGAGGGCGGCGTGGTCTGCGAGGCCTGCCGCGGGGCCGGGATGCCGATCCTGCCCCGGGGTCAGCGGCAGTGGCTGGAGATGGCCCTCACCCACGGCAGCGCCGCCTGGGTGGACACCCCGGAGATGTACGCGCCGCTGGGCCTGATGCAGCGCTATGTGGAGCAGCGGGTCGAGCAGCCTCTGCGGGCCGCCGGCATGCTGGGGACCATTGAGCGCGAGGAAAGGCAAATGGAAAAGGACGAGAGCTGATGCTAAGCAACTCGTCCTTTTTATGGGGCAAATTCTTTCAAAATATCAAAGCAACAATGCGGGCTGCGAAGGGGTCCCGGGGGCGCCGAACGCCCGGAAAACTCCACAGTGTGGAGTTTTCAGTGAGGCGAAAGCGGCAGCGACATGATCGCAAAGCCCCCGGGTCGGCCCGCAGGCCGAAACCCTCTTGAAGAATCAGATTACTCAAAAGGATACCTGACGCCCCACTGGGCGCGCAGGGCATCCATCTGCCGCATCATGGTCAGAATCTCGCTGTGGGGCATCTCCGGGCACTCGAGGGCGCCGGTCTCCACGGCCTTTTTGCACGCGAGCACCTCGTACTCGTAGCCGGTCAGCTTCGGCTCTACATCCACGATCCGCGCGGGATGCTCGCTGTGGCGGCCGTTCCACACCTCAATAACGTTGGGGTTGTTGATGTTGTCGATGCGCAGGAAGCCCTTCGTGCCGTAGACCAGGCCGGTGTTCTCGCCCTGGAAGGCTGCGCTGGTCAGGATCTGCGCCACCGCGCCGCCGCGGTACCACAGGGTGATGCTGTCGGTCATGTCGACGCCGGTCTCCATCAGCATGGTGGAGCTGGAGGTCTTCACGATGTCGTTGCCTAGCACCATGGAGGCGAAGGTCAGCGGGTAGATGCCCACATCCAGCAGCGCGCCGCCGGCCAGCTCCGGCCGGACGATGCGCTCCTTGTCCATCAGCGGATAGCTCAGCTCGCCCTTCACGCCGCACACCTCGCCGATGGCGCCGCCGGCGATGAGATCCTGCAGCTGCTTCCGGGCGGGCTGGTAGCGGGTCCAGATGGCCTCGGCCAGCAGGAGCTTCTTCTCCTTGGCCAGGGCAAGGACGCGCTCGGCCTGCCGGGCGTTGGCGGTGAAGGCCTTCTCGCACAGCACGTTGCGGCCCGCGTTCAGGCACAGCTCGATGTGCTCGGCGTGGTGGGAGTGGGGCGTGGCGATGTAGACCAGGTCGACCTGGGGGTCGGAGGCCAGCAGCTCATAGCTGCCGTAGGCCACCTGCGCGCCCTCCCGGCGGGCGAAGTCCTCCGCCTTCTTCTGGTCGCGGGAGGCCACGGCGTAGAGACAGACGTCGTCGCCGCGGTACGCCATCAGGCGCAGGGTGTTGGCCATGGTGCGGGCAATCGCGCCCGCCCCGAGGATACCGATACGGAACATAAGTGATTTCCTCCTCTGTGGATATGGGAGTTTATGGCGCTTTTATTATACAACAGTTTATTTGTCTTCACAACTGCCGTATAAAAAACCGCAGAGGCATTTTCCTCTGCGGTATCGAGACGGTTTCAGTCGGCAGAGATCAGTTCCCCAGATACGCCTTGCGCACGGCGTCGTCGTGCAGCAGCTCCTGGGCGGGGCCGCTCATGGAGATGGTGCCGGTCTCCAGCACATAGGCGCGGTCGGCCACGGAGAGGGCCATCTGGGCGTTCTGCTCCACCAGCAGCACGGTCACGTCGGCGCTGTGCAGCTCGCGGATGATGTCGAAGATCTGCTCTACCAGGATCGGCGCGAGGCCCATCGAGGGCTCGTCCAGCATCAGCAGGCGCGGATGGCTCATCAGGGCGCGAGCCATGGCCAGCATCTGCTGCTCGCCGCCGGACAGGGTGCCGGCGATCTGCTTCTCGCGCTCCTTCAGCCGGGGGAAGCGCTGGAACATCTCGTCCAGCGAGCCGGCGATCTCGTTCTGCGGGCGGGTGTAGCCGCCCATCTCGAGGTTCTCGCGCACGGTCATCTGCTGGAAGACGCGGCGTCCCTCCGGGCACATGGACAGGCCCTGGGGCACGATGCGGTTGGCGGGCGTGCCGCTGATGGTTTTGCCCTCGAAGGTGATCGATCCGCTGCGGGGCTTCAGCAGGCCCGCGATGGTGTTCAGCGTGGTGGATTTGCCCGCGCCGTTGGCGCCGATCAGGGTCACGATCTCGTCCGGATAGACCTCCAGGGAGATACCCTTGATGGCGTGGATCGCGCCGTAGTACACGTGGATGTCGTCCACCTTCAGCATGGGCGTCAGGGCGTTCGTCATGCGTCGGCCTCCTTCCTGCGGCCCAGGTAGGCCTCGATCACGACCGGGTTCTGCTGGATCTCGTCCGCGGTGCCCTTGGCGATGACGCGCCCGTAGTTCAGCACGCAGATGCCCTCGCAGATGCCCATGACCAGGCTCATGTCGTGCTCGATGAGCATCACCGCGATCTGGAACTGGTCACGGATGCGGATGATGGTCTCCATCAGCTCCTCGGTCTCGTGCGGGTTCATGCCGGCGGCGGGCTCGTCCAGCAGCAGCAGGCTGGGGTTGGTGGCCAGGGCGCGCACGATCTCCAGCCGGCGCTGGGCGCCGTAGGGCAGGGAGCCGGCCTGCACGTCCGCCATGTCCTGCATGCCGAAGAGGCTCAGGAGCTCCAGGCTGCGCTGGTGCTGCTTCTTCTCCTTGGTCCAGTAGGCGGGCAGGCGGCAGATGCCGGTGAACATGCCGTAGCGGATCTGGTTGTGTAGGCCGATGCGCACGTTCTCCTCCACGGTCATGTTGGAGAAGAGGCGGATGTTCTGGAAGGTGCGGGCGATGCCCAGCTTGGAGGCCTGCACGATGTTCATGCCGGAGGTGTCCCGGCCGTTGATCATCACGGTGCCGGTGGTGGGCTGGTAGACCTTGGTGATCAGGTTGAACACGGTGGTCTTGCCCGCGCCGTTGGGGCCGATGAGGCCGGCGATCTCGGTTCTGCCGATGGTCAGGTTGAAGTCGTCCACGGCCTTCAGGCCGCCGAATTCGATGCCCAGGTGATGGCACTCCAGCACGGGCTGACGACCCAGGTCGCGCTCGGGCACGATGGAGCGGCTGGGCACCGGTACCATCTTGGTGGTGGAATGACGCTTGACGCTGTTCTCGCTCATGCCGCGCCGCCTCCCTTCGTCGTCTGTCCGTCCCTGCCAGTGATGCGTCCCTTCACCTTTGCGGTGAGCTGGTTGAACCAGGAGCGCAGGAGCGGGTTGTTGGTGGCCAGCATCACCACGATCAGCACGATGGCGTACACCAGCATGCGGAACTGGCTGAAGGCGCGCAGCACCTCGGGCAGCACGGTGAGCAGCGTGGCGGAGATCACCGAGCCGAGGATGTTGCCGATGCCGCCCAGCACCACGAACACCAGCACGTTGATGGACTGGTCAAACTTGAACTTGGCGGGCACCAGGGTGTTCATGTTCAGGCCGTAGAGCGCGCCGGCCATGCCGGCCAGCACGGCGGAGAGCACGAAGGCCATCATCTTGTACTTGGTCACGTTGATGCCCATGGACTCCGCGGCGATGCGGTTGTCGCGGATGGCCATGATGGCCCGGCCGGAGCGGGAGTTGATCAGGTTGAGCACCACCACGAGGGTGAAGATCACCAGCAGGAAGCCGGCCAGGAAGGTGGAGATGCGCTGCACCTTCACCGCGCCGTTGGGGCCGTTGAGCAGCAGAGTGCCCGGCAGGTTCGGGTTGATGAAGCCCAGGCGCAGGGAGCTGCCCTCCACGGAGACGTAGACGCAGTTCATCACGTTGCGGATGATCTCGCCGAAGGCCAGGGTCACGATGGCCAGGTAGTCGCCGCGCAGGCGCAGCACCGGGATGCCGATGATGACGCCCGCGACGCCGGCCGCCACGCCGCCCGCCACCATGGCGATGACCAGGCGCAGGGCGTCATTCTCCACCTGGAAGCCGTTGAGCAGCCAGCCGGAGACCACGATGCCCGTGAAGGCGCCGACGCTCATGAAGCCGGCGTGGCCCAGGGACAGCTCGCCGGAGATGCCGATGACCAGGTTCAGGGAGATGGCCATCACAATCCACGCGCAGATGGGCACCAGCTGGCCCTTGAGCGTGCGGGACATGGAGCCGCTCTGCAACATGGAATTGCAGATGAGGAAGGCCGCGGTGACCAGGCCGAAGGTGATGAGGTTGTAGATCAGCTTGCCCTTTTTGGTTCTCATGCCGCTCACCTCACACTTTCTCGTGCACAGGCTTGCCCAGCAGGCCTGTGGGCCGGACCAGCAGCACGAGGATCAGCACGGCAAACACGATGGCGTCGCCCAGCTCGGTGGAGATGTACGCCTTGCCGAGAATCTCGATGATGCCCAGGAGGATGCCGCCGACCATGGCGCCGGGGATGGAGCCGATGCCGCCGAAGACGGCCGCCGTGAAGGCCTTGATGCCCGGCATGGAGCCGGTGGTGGGCATCAGGGTTGGGTAGGCGGAGCACAGGAGCACGCCCGCGATGGCGGCCAGCGCCGAACCGATGGCGAAGGTGGCGGAGATGGTGCGGTTGACGTTGATGCCCATCAGCTCCGCCGCGCCGCGGTCCTCGCTGACGCAGCGCATGGCCTTGCCCAGCTTGGTCTTCGCGGTGAAGGTGGTCAGCACGATCATGATGACGATGTTGGCCAGGATGGTGACGATGGTGGTGCCGGGCACCTTCAGCTCACCGCCGAAGAGGGACAGAGCGGGCAGGGTGATCAGCGCGCTGGGGAAGTTCTTGGGGTTCGCGCCCCAGATCAGCAGCGCCAGGTTCTGCAGCAGGTAGCTCATGCCGATGGCCGTGATCAGCACCGCCAGGCTGGTCGCCTGCCGCAGCGGGCGGTAGGCCAGCCCCTCGATGGTGACGCCCAGGGCCGTGCACACGAGCATGGCCAGCGGCACGGCCAGCAGCGGGGGAATGTTCCAGTATTGCAAGGCGCAGAAAGCGATGTACGCGCCGACCATGATCACGTCGCCGTGGGCAAAGTTCAGCATCTTCGCGATGCCATAGACCATCGTGTAGCCCAGGGCGATGATGGCGTAGATGCTCCCCAGGCTGATGCCGCCCAGCAGGTTGGACAGAAACATCATGACAGACCTGTCCTCCTTTGCTTTTTGATTCACACCCCTAATCGTATCACAAACGAAACGGTTTTGCCATAGATAGATGAAGAAATACACAGAGAATACAGGTGGCGGGGTGCCTGCGCATATAGGAAAAGAGCTCCTCTCGCGGGGAGAGGAGCTCTCGGGTGGTGGATCTTACTTGCCAAAGCCCACATAGGTGCCGTTCTCGATAATCACGGCGGTGGGGGTCTTGGTCACGGCGCCGGAGGCGTCCCAGGTCATGGTGCCGGTGACGCCCTGGATCTCGATCTCCTGCATGGCGGCGATCATGGCGTCGCAGATGTCCTCGGCCTTGTCGCCGTTCTTGACGCCGGCCTTCTGGGCGGCGGCGACCAGCGCGTACACGCCGTCATAGGCGTCGGCGGCGAACTGGTTGGGGATCTCGTTCCACTGCTCCTTGTAGGTGGCCACGAACTTCTGGGTCTTCTCGTCCTCAGCGTCCGCGGTGAAGGGGGTCAGCAGCATGACGCCCTCGGCCAGGGAGGTGTCAAAGCCCTCGATGGAGAGGATGCCGTCCAAGCCGTCCACGCCGAAGAACACGGGCTTGTACTCCTTGGCGTTGGCGGTCTGCAGGATCATGGAAGCGGGGGTGTAGTAGATGGGCAGGAACACCAGCTCGGCGCCGGCGTTCTGGGCGGCGTCCACCTGCACGGTGAAGTCGGTGGTGTCGTCGGTGAAGGTGGTCACGGAGACGACCTCCAGGCCGACCTCGGGAGCCTTCTCGCTGAAGGTCTGATAGATGCCGGTGGAGTAGGCGTCAGCGTTGTTGTAGATGATGGCGACCTTCTTGGGCAGGTTGTTCTCCGCGATGTACTGGGCCGAGGCAGCGCCCTGGGCGGGGTCGGTGAAGCACACCTGGTAGACGTTGTCCTTGTCCTCGGTCACAGCCGTGGAGGACGCGGAGGGGGTCAGCATGAACACGCGCTCGTCATAGGCCACAGCGCCCACGGCGATGCAGGGGGTGGTGGTGGTGGTGCCGAGGATCATCTGGGCGCCGGCTTCCATCGCAGCGTTGTAGGCGTTGATGGCGGTCTCGGCGTCGTGGGTGTCGTCCTCGCTGATCATCACGATCTGCACGTCGCCGCCGGCGGCGTTGATCTCGTCAGCGGCAATCTGCGCGCCGCGCTCGGTGGCCAGGCCATACACGGCGGCCGCGCCGGTGGTCGGGCCGATGTGGGCGATCGTCAGGGTCACGGGCTCCGCGAAGGCGGCGGTGACGGACAGCGCCAGGGTCAGCGCCAGCACCAGAGCGATCATTTTCTTCATACAAATATTCCTCCTTATGGCCGAAAACACGGTGTGTATGGTTATGCATCCGCGTTTTCTGTTTCGATGGAATTATACACATGCCGCAGGGCCGCTTCAAGGGGTTCGGCTGTACCTTTGATGTTTTTTTGCGCTGCCGATCCCACCAAAAGCGCCGCGGTTCGCGGGAACTGCGGCGGGTATGCTTTCCCCCAACCCTTGACATCACGTGCCGAAAACCTTATCATGATAAAAGGAAACAACAGCGGAACAGACCGGCCCCCAAAGCACGCCGGGAAAGGAGCAACCGCCTATGCATATGATCGATATCATCACCAAAAAGAAGCTCGGCGGCGAGCTGAACGAGCAGGAGATCGAGGCCTTCGTGGACGCGGCGGCCCACAACACCGCGCCGGATTACCAGCTGGCGGCCCTGCTGATGGCCATCCGCCTCAACGGCATGACCCCCGAGGAGACCACCCGCCTGACGCTGGCGATGACCCACTCCGGCGACGTGGCCGACCTCTCCGCCATCCCCGGCGTCAAGGTGGACAAGCACTCCACCGGCGGCGTGGGCGACACGGCCACCCTGGTGGTGGCGCCCCTGGTGGCGGCCTGCGGCGTGCCGGTGGCGAAGATGAGCGGACGCGGCCTCGGCCACACCGGCGGTACGCTGGATAAGCTGGAGTCTATCTCCGGCATGCGCGTGGATTTAGAGGAGGAGCGCTTCATCCGCCAGGTGCAGGAGATCGGCATCGCGGTGATCGGCCAGACCGGCAGCCTCGCGCCGGCGGACAAGACCCTTTACGCCCTGCGCGACGTGACATCCACCGTGGACAGCCTGCCGCTGATCGCCTCGTCCATCATGTCCAAGAAGCTGGCCAGCGGCGCGGACGCCATCGTGCTGGACGTGAAGACCGGCTCCGGGGCCATCATGCACACGCTGGAGGGCTCCATCGAGCTGGCCCAGGCCATGGTGCGTATCGGCGCGCTGGCCCACAAGCCCGTGACCGCCGTGGTCACCGGCATGGAGCAGCCCCTGGGCACCCACGTCGGCAACGCGCTGGAGGTCAAGGACGCCATCGACGTGCTCCGGGGCCGCACGAAGGGCGCGCTGCTGGAGGTGTCGCTGCTGCTGGGCTCCCACATGCTGATGCTGGCAAACCGTGCGGCGACCCAGGAGGAGGCGCGGGCCCTGCTGACGGAGGCGCTGGAGAGCGGGCGCGGCCTGGAGAAGCTGCGGCAGATGATCGCGGCCCAGGGCGGCGATCCCCGCGTGTGCGACGACGTGGGCCTGCTGCCCCAGCCTGCCCTGCGCAGAACCGTGCGCGTGGGACACGGCGGCTATGTGGCGGAGATGGACACCACCGCCCTCGGCCTCGCCGCCCAGGCCATGGGCGCGGGCCGGATGAAGAAGACCGACGTGATCGACCCCTCCGTGGGCTTTGTGCTGCCGGTGCGCATCGGCGACCGGGTCGGCCCCGAGGACACGCTGTGCGAGCTCTACGCCCGCAGCGAGGCCGATGCGGAGAGCGCCGAGCAGGCCATCCGCGCCGCCATCCGCTTCTCGGACACGCCTGTGGAGCGCCCGCCGCTGTGGTACGCGGTGGTCACCAAGGACGGGATGATCCGGAACTGATTTTCAAGCTTCATACAGAGCAGCCCGCGCAGACAGCCGTCCGCGCGGGTTTTTGGCCGGGCCCGTTGTTGACAAACAAGTTGAAATTTCCTACAATAAACGGGTACCTCACGACATCAAAACCGCTGGCCCTCCAGCGCTGCAAAGGAGACACCTATACGATGAAACGAAGCCTGAGCCTCACCGTGCTGCTGCTGCTCGCGCTGGTCTGCGCCGTGACCGGAGCGGACGCCGACGCCCAGCTGCGCGGCTGGCAGAAGAAGGGCGGTTATCAGTATGTCAGCCTCGGCCAGTATCCCTATGAGGAGGACGGAACGCCCCGCGCCGTGCTCTGGGACGTGCTCTCCGTGGAGGACGGCAAGGCGCTGCTGCTCACCGACCTGGTGATCGACGCGCACCAGGTGGTGGAGTGCACCGACCTGGACGCCATCGAAAAGAAGGAATTCCGCCACATCACCGATTACGCCGACGCGGACCTCATCAGCTACATGAACGGGCCCATGCTGGAGACCCTCTTCGAGGACGAGCCCATGGTGGGCGCCCTGGTGGAGGAGCAGTACGGCCGCGTTTACATGCTCACCTCCCCGCAGTACCGCATTCCCGAGTACGGCTTCACGAAGGGCTACACCCAGAAGAGCACCACCCGCGTGGTGCCCGGCACGCCGTACCTGTTCACGATCGAGCAGTTTGAGGGCGCGAACCACGTGGAGCACCAGGCGGGCCTCAAGGGCGTGACCTACTGGGCCATCGCCATCAAGCCCGAGCGCGACTGGATGCAGATCGTCGGCGGCGACGGCCACATGAGCTGGGCCGGCTACTGCCGCACCAATGTGGGCATCCGGGCCGCCATCACCCTCGATCTCAGCCTGTGCGAGATCAGCGGCGGCAGCGGCACCAAGGACAGCCCCTACACCCTGCGCTACACCGGCAGCGCGCCTGCAGCAGTGCCCGCCGCCACCGCGGCCCCGACCGCCGCGCCTGCTGCGGAAGCCTTCGACAACGGCGGCCTGCTGGCGGAGGAAGGCGCTTTCGCGGACGACGGTCTGCTGGCCGAAGAGGGCGATTTTGCCGACGGCGGCCTGCTGACGGAGGAGGGCGCTTTCCCGGCGGAGACCATCGCGCCCGTGATTGCCGCCCAGACCATCGCGCCTATCGCCCAGACCCCCGCGCCCACCGCGGCGGCGACCGCGATCCCTGCCGCCCACGCGGACAACGGCGGCTTCCCGAACCTGCTGGTGGACATGTTTGACACCTCGGTCACCATCGCGCCGACGATCGCCGCGGCAGCCGCGCCCGGCGCACCCGCCGCAACGGCTGCTCCCGCTGTGACGGCCGCGCCTGCTGTAACCGCGGCTCCTGCTGTGACGGCCGCGCCTGCTGTAACCGCGGCTCCTGCTGTGACGGCCGCACCTATGGTGACCGCAGCTCCCGCCGCCGCTGCCGCACCCGCCGTGACGGCCGCTCCCGTGAGCGCGGAGCCTGTGGCCGAGACAGACGAGGCCGATACCGCCGCCTTCCTCTCCGCTGTGCAGGAGGACGCGGAAGAAACCGACACCTGGGGCCATGGCCTGTTCTCCTTCATCGGCGACTGCTCCATCGGCGACGCGACCCAGAGCCGCTCGCGCCAGACCAGCCTGACCAACGTGATCGCCGAGAACGGCATGGACTACCCGTTCTCCACCGGCGCGGAGTATTTCAAGGCGGATGACGGCACCTTCGCCAACCTCGAGGTCTGCCTGACCACCCAGGCGAAGCTGAGGTCCACCCGCGTGTTCAACCTGCTGGCCCCGCCGGAGTACGCCCAGTGCCTGATCGAGGGCAGCATCGACGTGGTCAACACGGTCAACAACCACGCCTTCGACTTCAAGAACGCGGGCTACACCGACACGATGAACGCCCTGGACGCGGCGGGGGTCAACCACTTCGGCTCCATCCGCCCGGGCCAGAAGAACGGCTCCGACATCCTCGGCATCCACGAGGCCAACGGCATCAAGATCGGCTTCATCGGCTTCAGCTATCCGCAGAACAGCGACATCAAGCGCATCCAGGAGCGCGTGGCCAAGCTGCGCGCCGACGGCTGCAACTTCATCGTGGTCAGCCTGCACTGGGGCCGCGAGACGCACCTGACCCCCAACGCGGGCCAGTTCCCCTACGCCAAGCAGGTGATCGACGCCGGCGCGGATCTGCTCTGGGGCCATCATCCGCACGTGCTCCAGCCCATCTACTTCTACAAGGGCAAGCCCATCCTCTTCTCCACCGGCAACTACATCTTCGGCACCATGGGCAACGCCGACCGCTCCACGGGTATCTTCCAGCTGGAGATTTCCCTGAACGACGCGGGCGAGGCCCACGTGGACAGCATCCACGTCGTCCCCATGCAGACCAACTCCAGCCCCACCTACGTGCCCGAGCTGCTCACCGAGCAGGAGGACATGCAGGCCTGCTGGGCCAAGCTCATCGGCAAGAAGGAGATGAACGGCTGCATCCCCCTGCCTGCCGCCTTCGAGCAGTCCGGCACGGTGTACATTGATCGTGATGGGAATCTGAGCTGCCCGTAATTGAACCTTCCCCCGGAGGTGACCACCCATGGCCAGTACCCTTCCGCTCCGCCACGAGCTGAAATACTTTATCTCCCCCGCGCAGTATTACCTGCTCCGCCAGGCGCTGGACCGGACGCTGGAGCGCGACCCCAACGGGGACGAGAACAACGAGTACGCGATCCGCTCGCTGTACTTTGACACGGTCTTCGACGACGCGCTGTTCGACAAGCTGGACGGCGTGCAGCACCGCGACAAGTACCGCATCCGCATCTACAACTACTCGGACAAGGTGATCAAGCTGGAGTGCAAGACGAAGTACGGCACCCTGATCTCCAAGCGGTCGATCTCCATCCCTCGGGATTTGTGCGAGCAGCTGATGGCGGGCGACCCCTCGGGCCTGGAGACCACCCGCTCCGGCCTGCTCAACGACATGTACCGCGAGATGACCATCCACCTGCTGCGGCCGGTGGTGCTGGTGGACTACGTGCGCGAGGCCTACCTGCACCCGGCGGAGGAGGTGCGCATCACCTTCGACAAGCAGCTGCGCTCGGGGCTGTACTCCACGGAGCTGTTCGACCCGCACGTGCCGACCTGGCCGCCCTTCAGCCACGACGAGACCATCCTGGAGGTCAAGTACAACCGGTCGCTGCCGCCCTACATCCGCGACCTGCTGTCGACCTACTGCGGCAACGCGATCGCCAGCGCCATCAGCAAATATACCTGGTGCCGCCGGCATGAGGGAAAGGAAGCCTGAGCGTCACGCTTGGGCTTCTTTGCCGCTGCGAGGGGAAGAAAACGGCGGCCTGGCGCGTCCTATGGACAGCTGCGGCAACCGCAATATGGGAGGTAGCAACCATGTTCAAAAGATTCCTTGCCCTGTTCCTGACAGTCATGACCCTCTGCACCGCGCTGACCGGCGCCTGTGCGGAGAGCGAGATCGAAAACGCCCTCGAATGGTCGGCGGACAGCCTGCTGACCCTGCTGCTGTACAAGGACAACGTGACCTTGGAGGGCCACGCGGAATTCGCCCTGGACGGCGAGCACTTCAAGACCGCCGACACGCTGTACATCCAGGACGAGTACAACTCCAGCTGGGACTGGAACCTGCTGACCCCCCGCGCGGACGGCACGGAGCGGGAGGGCGGCTGGACGATTGTCGCCAATGACGATCTGGTCTATGTGATCGAGGCTTACACGCCCGGCGTCTACCGGACGGGCACCACCGCGGCCTCCCGCTCCATCCTCCGCGACTCCGTGCAGCTGGACGTGATGACGGGCCTGCTCCGCGCCCTGGCCGAGTGGGGCGATATGGCGCTGGACGAGGGCGCGGTGACGGCGGACTGGGACAACGGCATGACGGTGCGGCTGAAGCTGGGCCAGGACGCGCCGGCGCTGGTGGATCTGGGCCTCAACCTGGCCGCGCAGTACCTGGCCAAGCGGATGTTCGGCCTGGATTATGACCAGATCGGTTCGGTGGACAGCCAGCCGATGAGCAGCTACACCACCGTGACCCAGGGCATCCTGGGCAGCACGCGCTCCTTCAACCTGCTGGAGGCGGACGTCACCCTGCGCAGCGGCGTGGACGGCACCTTCGAGGAGGCCTCCGGCACCGCGTCCGTGCTGCTGAACACCGAGTGGGACGGCGTGCGCACGCTGGACGTGACCTTCTCCCTGCGCGCCAGCGATTACGACGTCAGCGCCGTGCCGGACTTCGACCCCGCCGCCTACGGCGTGACCTTGGCCGAGGATTCGGTGCGGTTTGACTGATCCCTGCTGCCATGAACCGTTGAAGACAGGAGAAACGATTGTACAAAGGCCATATGAACCAACTCAAGACAGATCAACAACTGCCGTGCGACAACGCCCGCCGGGCGCGCCTCCCCGCCGCCCTGATGACCACCTGCGGCATCCTCTGGCTCGCCCTGTTCCCCCTGGCCAACGACGGCACCTACACCCACATCACCCGCACCAAGTGGCTGTTCACCCTGGGCTTCGCGGCGCTGACGCTCGTGCTGACCTCGGCGGCCGCGATCATCGCCCGGCGGCAGCGTGACGCGGACGCGGCCCGCAGGCCTGTGAAGCTGAACCCGGCGCTGGTCTGCGGTGGGGTCTATTTCCTGTGGGTGGCGCTCTCGGCGGTGTTCGGCGCCTATGCCGGCCTGCGCAATGCGGACGGCCAGCTGACCGTGTGGAGCGGGGCGGTGCGCTACGAGGGCCTGGTCACCCACCTGGCCTACGGGGCCGTCTTCTTCTGCCTTGCGGCGGGACGCGGCAGCCATCGGGTGGTGACCGTCGCGGCGGGGGCGGCGCTGGCAGTCTTTGTCGGCATCATCGCCCTGCAGTACGCGGGCCTGAAT
Source organism: uncultured Eubacteriales bacterium (assembly GCA_902790495.1). Classification (GTDB taxonomy): domain Bacteria; phylum Bacillota; class Clostridia; order Christensenellales; family Aristaeellaceae; genus RUG11272. The sequence continues at coordinate 11,290 of CADASK010000038.1, read as the reverse complement.
CCGCTGGGGCTGTTCCCGGCCGGGCTCAGCGTCCGCACCAACTATGAATTCCAGGGCACCATCGGCAACATCGACATGGTCAACGGCTACCTCAGCCTCGCCGTGCCGCTGCTGTGCGCGCCCTTTTTGACGGAGGGCGTGTCGAAGACGCGGCTGGCTCTGCTGGCCGCCGGTCTGGCGGGGGTGCTGGCCCAGCTGATGATCGAGGTGCAGGCGGGCTACATCGCCATCGCGGCGGGCGCGCTGCTGGTGGTCTGGCTGGTGCTGACCCGGCCCGAGACCCGGGTGCGCGGCCTCGGCTTCGGCGCGCTGCTGTGCGGGCTGGCCCTGATCCGCATGGCCATCGACCTGCCCTGGCTGGACGGCTCGGAGACGGTCTGCCTGACCCTGCGCCGGGGCCGCTGGCTGGCCCTGTTCGGCGGGCTGACCGCGGCGCTGGCGCTGCTGGCGTGGTGCGCGGCGCGCTTTCCCGGCCACCGCAGACTGGCGCTGAAGCCCCGGACGGCCTGGCTGCTGCTCTTAGGGCTGCTGGCGCTGGCGCTGCTGCTGGTGCTGCTCCTTCCGGTGGGCCAGCGGTACGGCGGGCTGTGGGAGATGCGCGAGGTGCTCTACGGGCGCGCGCAGGACAGCTACGGCTCCTGGCGCATCGGCGCGTGGCGGCACACGCTGGCCATGGCGGCGGAGCATCCGCTCTTCGGCGGCGGGCCGGACACCTTCATGTCCGCGCTGGAAGGCCGCCTCGCCCAGACCGGCAGCTACCTCGGCGAGCACTTTGACAACCCGCACAACCTCTACCTCGGCATCCTGTTCAGCAACGGCTTCCCGGCCCTCATGGCCTACCTGGCGATGCTGTTCCTGCTGCTGCGCCGGTGCGCCCGCGACGGCTCCGCCCGGTCGCTGGCCCTGGGGGCGACCATCGTCTGCTACAGCGCCCAGGCCTTCTTCTCCTTCAGCATCTGCCTCGTCGCGCCCATGGCCTGGTGCGTGATGGGGATGGCGGCGGAGGATGCCGGCCGGGCTTGACTTTCCTGTGCCGGCGCCATCCGCTGTGAAGCGCGAAAGCAAGGGAAAAAAAGAAGCGGCGAAGACGGCTGGCTGCCTGCGCTCCACCCGCCGGAATACTTGTATTTTCATTTTCTCCGTGCTATCATAGGCATGCCGCCTGCGGCGCGGACAGGGTGATGCCTCCGGCTGCGGGCAGACAGAAAAGGGATGAGAACATGAGCTACAAGACACATACCGATCATCTGACCCTCCGCTCCTGCGACTGCGACCTGGCGGGCGCGTGGCGGCCGGGCGCGATGCTGCTGGCGATGCAGGAGGCCGGCGAGGCCCACAGCATCCTGCTGGGCGCGGGCCGAGACGACCTGCTCAAGCACAACCTGGCCTGGGTGCTCACGCGGCTGGAGGTGGACCTGGAACACTATCCGGTAATCCGGGACAAAATCTCCGTGGAGACCTTCCACGCGCCGGTGCGCCGCTGGTTCTTCCCGCGGTATTTCGTGATGCGGGACGAGGCGGGCCGGGTGTTCGGCCGCGCGGCGAGCCTGTGGGTGCTCTTTGACCTGACCAATCGCCGCATGGTGCGCCCGGAGAACCTGCCCGTGCTCCTGCCGGACAACAGCGATCTGCCCGCGCCTCTGGGCCTGCCTGCCCCGGTGACCGAGGTCTCCGGCCTGATGACCCAGGAGGTACGCTGCCCGGTGTACACGGACATCGATGTGAACGGCCACGTCAACAACGCCAAGTACATGGACTGGTGCTGCAACGCCATCGGCATCGAGGCGCTGGAGAGGCAGGAGCTGGCCCACTTCGCGGTCAACTATGACAACGAGGCCCGCCCGGGCGACGAGGTGCGCACCGAGTTCCGCCGGCTGGGGAATGAGTTCTCCTACTCCGGGTTCAAGGGCGACAAGCGTTGCTTCGACATCGGCGGCACCCTGCGCGAGCGGGTGCGGTGAGGCTTCGTCTGATACCTTTCCGCAGACAAACAGATAGAAAACGAACGTCCCGCGGACCGGATGGAGCCGCGGGACGTTCGTTGCTTTTCATAGAGATTATTTCCTGAACACCAGGATGGCGGCGGGGCTGCCGGCCATCTTCATGCGGATGGTGTCGCCCTCGATGGTCAGATTGCTCATGACCACGCCGGCGGCGCTGTTCAGCACGCAGCCGTCCAGCAGCCCATCGGGCAGGGTCACGGCCACATCGGCGCGGCTGTTGACCATGGAGCCGTACTTCTCAAAGCAGAGGCTCACCAGCAGGGAGCCGTCCCCGGTCTCGCCCGCGCGCAGCACCGCGATGCCGCCGCCGAAGGAGTGCCGTGTGATGGAGGCGCCCTCCTCCGTGGTCAGCTCAGGCAGGAGCAGGGAGCCCTCGTCGAAGGAGCCGCATACCGGGCAATAGGGCAGGGCCGCGCCGGTGACCAGATCCACCGTCACGGGACGGCAATAAATCTCCAGCACACGGCGGCATTCCGGACACTGCGCGGTGTGGATGTTCGCCGGGGAGCGCTCCGGGTGGATGCTTTCGTCCACATACTCCCAGTGGCGCAGCACATGGCTGTGGGTTTCCGCCAGCGCCGGCAGGGCGCAGACCGTCAGCAGAACCGCCAGGGTGATCAGAGCAACAATCCGCCTCTTCATCTTCATTCTCCAGGGCTTTGCAGCCCGCTCCCTCTCCGCGCCGTTGGCGCTTGTTGATGTTGGTATGATTATAGGCCTTTGCGCCACGGGTGTCAAGAAAATTTGCGGACTGCTTTTACAAATATGAAGCATGTTACATACTTTGCGGGCGTGCAACATTCCTGCAACAGAATGTTTGTCCTTATTTTTCCCCGGAAAAACAATCAATGATTGACATCCTGTTTCCAAAGTAATAAAATATCATTACGAGCTTTCTGCCTCCCTGCGCGGAAGGCTTTGAAAGGAGAGTTTCACATGAAGAAGCGTCTGTCCCGCCTTCTGTGCGCCGCGCTGATCGCCGTGATGGTGATGAGCCTGTTTGCGGTGTCCTCCGCGGATGCGGAAAATACGAAGGTTGTCATTCCCAGCACCGCCAAGAAGCTGCAGTCCGTGCTGCCCGAGCGCGAACAGCCTGTGACGATGCGCACCAAGACCAAGGACGGCATCATCATGGTGCGCGTCCACGGCGAGCCCGACGAGGTCGTGGCGCAGTGGATGGGCTACGACGAGGAGTATGAGGTCGTCGAGTTCGAGAATGGCATCGGCTATATTGAGACCGAGGGCCACAAGTATCAGCTGGGCGCGGCCCCGAACAACGTGGTCTACCGCAACTATTATCGCCTGGACAAGAACGGCGACATCATGCTGGACGCGAACGGCGAGAAGATGGAGATCGACGTCAAGGGCACGATCAACAACGTCTTCACCCCCGGCGACAAGTGGTACCTGACCCCCCAATGGATCTCCGACGCGAAGCAGGGCTTCGTGGGCTGGGTGGATCCCAAGGCCAAGCCCTACGTCCCCACCACCAGCACCGGCACGGTCAGCGCTGACCCGGTGAAGGATACCGCCGTCACCGCCTATGACACCACGGCCAACGGCGGCCACAAGAAGGTGACCTACGTCGGCGGCACCAGCAGCGATCCCACCGGTTTCTATCAGCACAGCTCCGAGGCCTATGTCAACGACGCGGGCATCGTGATCGGCCACAACGACGTGATCCAGGACATCGCCGGCAACGTCGTGTATGAGAACACGGAGATCACCCCCATGGTGGACGCTTCCACCATCCTGAAGGACGTGCACGGCAAGGAGAGCGACGGCTCCCCCAACTACGCCTATTCCGTGACCAAGGGCGACTGGAACGGTGTCTACACCCGCGCCGGCAACCTGAAGTACTGCACGAAGACCGAGGAGAACACCGACTACTTCAAGACCGGTCTGGCCGGCAACAAAGGCGAGGTCATCTGGCGCTCTTCCACCAGCAAGGGCCGCACCGTGTGGTACCTGGCCAGCGTCACCGAGACCTATGAGGAAGGCGACATCGCCGAGGCGGTGGCCGAGTACAACATCAAGGGCCAGCTGAAGGACTACATCCTGACCTACCGCACCGGCGAGGATGAGACCTACAGGATCAAGTACAACAAGTACAACCGTCCGATCTACGGCTGGTACAAGGGCTTTGACGCCTGGGGCACGGAGATTGAGGCCTACACCAACTCCACCAGGTCCTGGCGCGACAAGGAGACCGGCTGGCTGGACACCTGCTTTGAGCTGGACTGGAATCTGATCAAGCTGAGCGCGTTCACCAATCCTCCGCGCAAGACCAAGTAATCATTTGTGAAGCGTATGACCCGGCTGTCCCGATGAAGGAGGCAGCCGGGTTTTTCTGCGGCGGAGGCTGACATTCGCCGTCTGCTATCGTTCTGATCATGGAAATTATGGAAAATCATGCATGAAATTCGCAATCCCGGCTTGCTTTCTTTGTGTTCAATGGTATAATAGAGATACCGATTGACATCGGAATATGGATGAACAAAGGAGTCTAAATCCATGCGCAAATTTCTGGCTTTTCTTCTGACCCTGGCGCTTGTCGCCGCCTGCACGGCCGCCCTGGCGGACCAGACCGGCAAGTACGTCGTGTACAATGTGACCGGCGAGAAGGTCACCTCCCTGACCCTGACCGACAACGTGACCGGCGAGACCGGTGAGAACCTGGCCGGCGAGGGCCTGGAGAACAAC
>CADASK010000038.1:0-6545 GCA_902790495.1 uncultured Eubacteriales bacterium | reverse complement strand
CGAGGACGGCCATGGCCGCCTGACCCTGGCCTTCACCACCGAGAGCGGCTACGAGGGCAAGTTCGAGACCCTGTCCATCGAGGAAGCCCCCATCTCCCTGCTGAAGCTGGACGCTGAGTCCACCGCCACCACCATCAACTTCAAGGTGCCCCAGCAGACCGGCGAGTACACCGTGTACAACACCACCGGCGAGAAGGTCACCAGCCTGACCCTGACCGACAACGTGACCGGCGAGGTCAGCGAGAACTTCGCGGGCGAGGGCATGGAGGACGGCGCGTCCATGGTGATCACCAAGTCCATCCCCGTGACCGAGGACGGCCATGGCCGCCTGGTGCTGGCCTTCACCACCGAGAGCGGCTATGAGGGCAAGTTCGAGACCCTGTCCATCGAAGTGGCCCCCATCTCCCTGCTGAAGCTGGACGCCGAGTCCACCGCCACCACCATCACCTTCAAGGCTCCCGAGAAATAATTCGGAAGGTCTGAAGCAAACAGGCCCTTCTCCGCGCAGGCGGGGAAGGGCTTTTGTTTGGCTCTTTCTGGGAGAACCGCCGCCGCAGACAGCCGCAAGCGTTTTCCGCCATTGCAAAAACCGAACATTTCACAACCAAATCCTCTATGAAGTGTTAAATCCGAACAAAATCTGTTTAAAAATCGAAAAATGTCTTGATTAATCCGCAAATATGTCGTATCATGGGCATGCGTGATTCACGAATGTTCGGTTTTGAATCCCGCGCTGACAAAGCTCCCAACAGACATCATGGAGGAGAAGAACACATGAAGAAGCTTGTTGCCCTGTTGCTGACCCTGTGCCTGTGCCTCGGCTGCGTGGCTGCCCTGGCGGACGGCATTGCGAAAGAGAACGTGAAGATCGGCTTCATCTTCCTGCACGACGAGAACTCCACCTACGACCTCAACTTCCTGAACGCTGCGAAGGAAGCCTGCGAGGAGATGGGCGTCGAGTATGTGCTGAAGACCAACATCCCCGAGGGTCAGGAGTGCTATGACGCTGCCGCCGAGCTCGTGGAAGACTACGGCTGCAACATCGTGTTCGCTGACAGCTTCGGTCATGAGTCCTTCATGATCCAGGCCGCCAAGGACTATCCCGAGGTGCAGTTCTGCCACGCCACCGGTACCCGCGCCCACACCGAGAACCTGGCCAACTACCACAACGCCTTCGCCTCCATCTATGAGGGCCGTTTCCTGGCTGGCGTCGCCGCCGGCCTGAAGCTCAACGAGATGATCGCCGCCGGCCAGTTCACCGCTGAAGAGGCCAAGATCGGCTACGTTGGCGCTTATCCCTACGCCGAGGTGAAGAGCGGCTATACCTCCTTCTTCCTGGGCGCCCGCTCCATCTGCCCCACCACCACCATGGAAGTGACCTTCACCAACTCCTGGTACGACGAGGCCCTGGAGAAGGAAGGCGCCACCAAGCTGATCGCCAACGGCTGCAAGCTGATCTCCCAGCACGCTGACTCCATGGGTGCTCCCACTGCCTGCGAGGACGCGGGTGTGCCGGACGTGAGCTACAACGGCTCCACCGTGGCTGCCTGCCCCAACACCTTCATCGTCTCCTCCCGCATCAACTGGGCTCCCTACTTCAAGTACATGGTGGACTGCGTCGTGAACGGCGAAGCCATCGCGGCTGACTGGACCGGCACCATCCAGACCGGCTCCGTCGAGCTGAGCGAGATCAACGAGAAGGCCGCCGCCGAGGGCACCGCCGCCAAGATCGAGGAGATCAAGGCCAAGCTGGAGAACGGCGAGATCAAGGTGTACGACACTGCCACCTTCACCGTGAAGGGCGAGGCGCTGACCACCTACCTGGCCGACGTGGACGACATGGGCGACTTTGTGGGCGAGACCGAAGTGGTCATCGACGGCTACTTCCATGAGTCCGAGTTCCGCTCCGCTCCCTACTTCGATCTGGACATCGACGGCATCACCCTGCTGGGCGCCTGAGATCTGATCTGAACCGGGCTGTCCTGCCCTGTATGGGCAGGGCAGCCCTTTCGTCATCCTGTGGGAAAGCGAACGTTCGGAAATTTTTGGCAATAGTCTGCTTCGCGGAAGGAGTTAATCTCTTGGATAAGAAAACCGTAGCGGTCAGCCTGAAACACATCACCAAGCGCTTCGGCTCGGTGGTGGCCAACGACGACGTCTCCATGGACATCTACCGCGGAGAGATTCTGGCCATCCTCGGCGAGAACGGCAGCGGCAAAACCACGCTGATGAACATGATCTCCGGCATCTACTTCCCGGACGAGGGCACCATCGAGGTCAACGGCAAGGAGACCGTCATCCGCTCGCCCCGGGACGCCATCGACCTGGGCATCGGCATGATTCATCAGCACTTCAAGCTGGTGGACGTGCTCACGGCAGCGGAGAACATCGTGCTGGGCCTGCCGGGCCGCCTCAACCTTAAGGAGGCCACCCGGAAGATCCGCGAGATCTGCGACGCCTACGGCTTCGAGGTGGATCCGGGCCAGAAGATCTACGATATGTCGGTTTCCCAGAAGCAGACCGTGGAGATTGTCAAGGTGCTCTACCGCGGGGCGGACATCCTGATCCTGGACGAGCCCACCGCCGTGCTCACGCCCCAGGAGACGGACAAGCTCTTCGCCGTGCTGCGCAACATGCGCGAAAGCGGCAAGGCCATCGTCATCATCACCCACAAGATGCACGAGGTGGAGGAGCTGAGCGACCGCGTGGTGATTCTGCGGCGCGGCCAGTACGCGGGCGAAAAGGCCACCGCGGACACCGACGCCCAGGAGATGACCAACATGATGGTCGGCCACGCGGTGGAGCTGAACATCGACCGCCCGCAGCCCGTGGCGCCCAAGCCCCGCATCGAGGTCAAGGACCTGACGGTGCGCAGCGAGGACGGCATCGTCAAGCTGGATCACGTGTCCTTCACGGCCTATTCCGGGGAGATCCTCGGCGTGGCCGGCATCTCCGGCAGCGGCCAGAAGGAGCTGCTGGAGGCCATCGCCGGCCTGCAGCCCACAGAGACCGGCTCGGTGTGTTACATCGAGGACGACGGCAAGCGCGAGGAGCTGATCGGCAAGGATCCGCTGGAGATCGCTCACATGGGCGTGGCCCTGTCCTTTGTGCCGGAGGACCGCCTGGGCATGGGCCTGGTGGGCTCCATGGACGTGAACGAGAACATGATGCTGCGCTCCTTCCGCGAGGGCCACGGCCCCTTCACCGACCGCAAGACGCCCCACCATGTGGCGGAGACCGTGGTGCAGGAGCTGGAGGTGCGCACCCCCAGCCTGGAGACGCCGGTGAGCCGGCTCTCCGGCGGCAACGTGCAGAAGGTGCTGGTGGGCCGCGAGATCACCTCGGCCCCGTCGGTGCTGCTGACGGCCTACGCGGTGCGCGGCCTGGACATCAACTCGTCCTACACGATCTATGACCTGATCAACCGCCAGAAGAAGGCGGGCGTCGCGGTCATCTACGTGGGCGAGGATCTGGACGTGCTGCTGGAGCTGGCCGACCGCATCCTGGTGCTGTGCGGCGGCAAGGTCAGCGGCATCATCCCGGGCCGCAGCGCGCTGAAGCAGGAAGTGGGTCTGATGATGACCCGGATGGGAGGCAGCAACGGTGAACAAGAAAACGCGTGAACCCCTGTTCCATATCACCAAGCGGGTCAACATCCCGCGCTGGCTCCCGGCGGTGGTGCGGCTCTCGGCCATCGCCATGGCGCTGATCGTCTGCGCGCTGATCTCCGTGCTGCTCACCGGTGAAAACCCGCTGAGCATCTACGGCACGATCCTCTCCGGCTCCTTCGGCTCCGCCCGTAAGACCTGGGTCACCCTGCAGAACGTCGCCATCCTGCTGACCATCTCCCTGGCCGTGACGCCCGCCTTCCGCATGCGCTTCTGGAATGTGGGCGGCGAGGGCCAGACCCTGGCCGGCTGCCTGGCCGCCGCGGCCTGCATGATCTGTCTGCGGGACGTGGTGCCGAACTGGCTGCTGATCGTCTGCATGTTCTTCGCCAGCGTGATCGCAGGCGGGCTTTGGGGCTTCATCCCCGCCTTCTTCAAGGCGAAGTGGGGCACCAACGAGACCCTCTTCACCCTGATGATGAACTACATCGCCACCCAGCTGGTGGCCTACTTCTGCGTGGTGTGGGAGTCCCCCAAGGGCTCCGGCCAGATCGGCATCATCAACCAGAAGACCGAGCTGGGCTGGCTGCCCGTGGTGGGCGGACAGCGCTACCTGCTGCCCGTGCTGGTGGCCATCCTGCTGTGTGCGGCCATGTACATCTATCTCACCTTCTCCAAGCACGGCTTCGAGATCTCCGTGGTGGGCGAGAGCGAGCGCACCGCCCACTACGTCGGCATCAAGGTGGAGAAGGTCATCATCCGCACGATGATCCTCTCCGGCGCGGTGTGCGGCCTGGCGGGCCTGCTGCTGGTGGGCTCGGTCAACCACACGCTGACCACCACCCTGGTGGGCGGCCGCGGCTTCACGGCGGTCATGGTGTCGTGGCTTGCGAAGTTCAACCCGATCTGGATGATCATCACCAGCCTGCTGATCGTGGTGCTGGAGCGCGGCGCGGGCGAGATCTCCACGAGCTTCGGCCTGAACAAGTCCTTCTCGGACATCCTGACCGGCATCATCCTGTTCTTCATCATCGGCAGTGAATTCTTCATCCTCTACAAGGTGAACTTCCGCCACAGCGCGGAGGCGGAGACGAAGGAGGCGAAGCGGTAATGTTTGATTTCATTTCCTTCATTCCCCGCGCGGTGGTGCAGGGCATCCCGCTGCTGTTCGGCTCCACGGGCGAGACCCTGAGCGAGAAGGCCGGCAACCTGAACCTGGGCATTCCCGGCGTGATGTACGTCGGCGGCATCTGCGGCGTCATCGGCTCCTTCCTCTATGAGCAGTCCCTGCCGGACAAGGCGATGATCAACGGCGCCCTGGCGATCCTGATCCCCCTGCTGTGCTGCCTGGTCGGCTCGCTGCTGATGGGCCTGCTGTACTGCTTCCTGACCGTGACCCTGCGCGCCAACCAGAACGTGACCGGCCTGGCGCTGACCACCTTCGGCGTGGGCGTGGGCAACTTCTTCGGCGGCTCGCTGATCAAGCTGAGCGGCGGCGCGGTGCCCTCCATCGCCCTCTCGGCCACCAGCTCCTTCTTCCACGCCTCCCTGCCCTTCGCGGACAATCTCGGGTGGTTCGGCAAGATCTTCCTCTCCTACGGCTTCCTGGCCTACACCGCCATCGCGGTGTCCCTGCTGGCGGCCTGGATCCTGCGCCGCACCCGCGTGGGCCTGCACCTGCGCGCTGTGGGCGAGAGCCCGACCACGGCCGACGCCGCCGGCGTCAACGTCAACCGCTACAAATACGTGGCGACCTGCTCCGGCTGCATGATCGCGGGCCTGGGTGGCCTCTACTACGTGATGGACTACGCCAGCGGCGTGTGGTCCAACAACGCCTTCGGCGACCGCGGCTGGCTGGCCATCGCCCTGGTCATCTTCACCATCTGGCGGCCGGACACCGGCGTGCTGTCCTCCATCCTCTTCGGCGGATTGTACATCCTGCACATGTACATCCCCTCCGGCATGAACCTGGCCATCAAGGAGCTGTACAAGATGCTGCCCTACGTGGTGACGGTGGTCGTGCTGGTGCTCACCAGCATGCGCCGCAAGCGCGAGGATCAGCCCCCGGCGAGCCTGGGCGTGCCCTACTTCCGGGAAGAGCGATAACTCCATAAGCAATAAACCCTTCGCTGTGATGATGGCGGAGGGTTTTTCGCGCGCGTTCTTCCTGCTTCCTGTCCTGATATTGACACCCTCGCGATCTCCATGCTATAATCAGAAATACCAGGATTATCCAAGAAATCACCGGGCAAAATGCCAAGGGCCGGCACTTGCGTCAATAACCGGTTCCGGCCGGTTATGATAAAAAAACAGGAGGAATCCAACCATGAAAAAGGCACTGGCGTACCTGCTGCTGGCAGCCATGCTGCTGAGCGCGACCACCGTCCTGGCCGAGGACGGCGTTTTCACCGGAGAAGCCGACGGATACGGCGGCCCCATCGCGGCTGAAGTGACCGTGGAAAACGGCAAGATTGTCGGCCTGACCCTCACCGGCGAGAAGGAGACCCCCGCCATCGGCGGCGCGGCCCTGGATCCGCTGAAGGAGGCCATCCTGGCGGCCGGCGCCGTGGACGGCGTGGAGGCCGTGACCGGCGCGACCTGGACCAGCAACGGCGTGTTCAGCGCTGTGAAGAAGGCCCTGGGCGCTGAGGAAGCCGCCCCCGCCGAGGAGGCCGCCGAGGCCATCTCCGCCACCGGTCTGCGCCACGGCCTGGGCGTCGTCGTGACCCCGCGCCTTGGCCCAGGCAAGGACGACCAGGAGGTGCCTGTGTACTCCTTCAACGTGGTGATGGCCTACGTCGTCTCCGACGCCGAGGGCCGCATCGCCGACCTGGAGACGGACATCCTCGAGATCATCACGCCCAACCATGACGGCGCGGAGGACAACGCCTTCCCCGGCTGGCCCGGCGCGAGCTACAACAACGACGCGGACGGCGA
>CADASK010000037.1 GCA_902790495.1 uncultured Eubacteriales bacterium | reverse complement strand
TTCAGCACCGCCGCCGCCACCCATTCCCCGATCTCCGGGACGCTGGCCTTGCCGATCTGCCCGCCCGCGATTTCGCTGGTGGAGCAGCCGACCACGAGCTGCGCGCCGGACTGCAAGCTGCCCGCCTTCGCCAAGGGCGAGCGCATCCTCTACGCCTGGACCGAAGCGGACGAGGGCCTGGAAGCCTACACGAAGAACATCCCGGCCTTCAGCACCGCCGAGACCACCGAGATCACCATCACCAACACGCACAGCGCCGGGAAGGTCAGCCGCACCGTGAAGAAGGTGTGGGACGACGACGACAACCGCGACGGCAAGCGGCCGGAAGAGCTGACCGTGAAGCTCCTGGCCAACGGCGAGGACACCGGCCGGAGCGTGACCCTGAAGGAGGACAACGGCTGGACAGCCACCCTGGACGGCCTGGATCAGTTCGCCGCCGGTGAGGAAATCGACTACACCTGGCAGGAGGACAGCGAGGCCGTCAGCGGGTACACCCTGACCGGAACGAGTGTGGACGGCGAAACCACCACCCTGACCAACACCCACGCGCCCGAGCTGACCTACAAGGGCATCGTGAAGCAGTGGAACGACGCGAACAACCAGGACGGCATCCGTCCCGCGACCCTGACGGTGACGCTGCTGGCCAATGATGTGCCCTTCAAGACCTACGAGCTGAACGCGGCGAACGAGTGGACGGCCCGCGAGGACGGCCTCTACGAGTACGAGAACGGCGAGCGGATCAGGTACACCTGGGAGGAGGAGCTGGTCACCGCCGGCTACGAGCTGACGGGCACCTCCATCCTGGAGCACTTCACTTGGCTGACGAATACCCATGTGCCCGGACAGACCACCGCCACCGTGCGGAAGGTCTGGGACGACGACAACAACCGGGACAACCTGCGGATGCCGAGCGTGAACGTGACCCTGCTGGCCAACGGCAGGCCGGTGGAGGGCATCGTGCAGCAGACGCTGAACGCGGGCAACAACTGGACGGTGACCATCCGCAACCTGCCGATGTACGAGAACGGCCAGGAGATCGCCTACACCTGGCGCGAGGACGACGTGCCCGCGGGCTACACCTGGAGCACGGCGGTCGACGGCTCGGTAACCACCCTGACCAACACCCATGTGCCGCTGACCACCAGCCGGACGGTGCGCAAGGTGTGGGACGACGAGGACGACGCCTACGGCATGCGCAGCAGCTCGCTGACGGTGCGCCTCTACGCCGATGACAGCCGCGAGGCCGTGTACACAGCGCGCCTGAACGCCGCCAACGACTGGACGGCCACCGCGGACAACCTGCCCACCTTCGCCGACGGCCAGATGATCGAGTATCACTGGGAGGAGAACGAGACGGCGGGCTACACGGCGAGCGTGACCGTGCTGGAGGACGGCACCACTGTCTTCACCAACACCTACCGCCCGCGGCCGGAGGATCCGACCGATGAGCTGGAGGAGCTGGAGGACTACGGCACGCCTCTGGGCGTCAACGTGGACAACAACCACGTCGGTGATACCTTCGACTAACTAACTTTCAACAACTCCACCTTGATGCGGATGAACGCCATGTTATGGCGTTTTCAGCGGAGAGCGGGCGGCAGCCCCGGACCGATCGCAAAGCCCTTTGCCCGCGCCCGCAGGCGCGGAACCCCTGCTGCCCCAAACGTTCAAGATGGAAAGAACGCGAACACCATTCCCTTACTACCCGGAAAGGAGATCTCTCATGAACATCCATCCCATCAAACGGTGTCTGAGCCTCCTGGCCGCTCTGCTGCTGATCCTCTCCGCCCTGCCCGTCCGGGGCCTGGCGGAGGAGATCGAGGAGGGCGCCACCGGGGAGATTCTGCTCTCTGAGTATCCTCAGGAGCTGATTGTGGGCAGCCCCACGGAGCTGCGGGGCGACTTCTTCACCGAGATGTTCGGCAACGATACCTCCGACATCGACGTGCGCACGCTGATCCACGGCTACAACCTGGTCAACTGGGACCAGAGCCAGGGCGTGTACGTCTTCGACCCGACGGTGGTCACTGGCATCCGCGTGATGCAGGACGCCCAGGGCAACCGCACCTACTTCCTGATCCTCGCCGACGACCTGTTCTACTCCGACGGCACGCCTATCACCGCCTGGGACTACGCCTTTTCCCTGCTGCTGATGATGGCCCCGGAGATGGAGGAAATCGGCGCGAAGATCTACCGCGCGGAGCACATCCGCGGCTACGACGCCTACCTCACCCGGCGCGCCTCGGCCCTGGCCGGCGTGGAGGTGCTCTCCGACCGCCAGCTGGCGGTGACCATCGACGCGGCCTTCATGCCCTTCTTCTACGAGATCGGCCTGCTGCTGTGCGTACCCTACCCGATCTCCGTGATCGCCCCGGGCTGCCGCGTGTATGACGAGGGGCAGGGCGCCTTCATCGGCAACATCGACCGCACGGTGACCGAGCCGATCTTCACGGCGGAGCTGCTGCGGGAGACCGTGCTGAACCCGGAGACCGGCTACAACAGCCATCCCGCCGTCTCATCCGGCCCCTACACGCTCACGGCTTTCGACGGCGAGACGGCCCACTTTGTGATCAACCCCTACTACAAGGGCTCCTGGGTCAGCCGCCCCGAGCTGCTGCCCGGCTATCAGCCCCTGGAGGCGGAGGGCGCGGAGACCGTGTGGCCCGACTCGTCCACCCTGCCCGACAACTACACGGCGGTGACGGACGAAGAGGGCAACAGCGTGTACCTCGTGCGGCCGAGCATCGAGCGCATCGCCTACCGGCACGTGCTGAGCGAGGACGTGCCGCGGCTCATCGCCGAGGACCAGCTGCACCTGGTCAACAAGCTGGCGTACGGCCCGGCCATCAATGCGCTGATCCAGTCCCCGGAAGAGATCGACGTGCGGATGCAGAACTATCCGCGCCTGGGCATGACCTTCTTCAGTTTCTCCTGCGAGAAGCCCACGGTACATGAGATGGCCGTGCGGCAGGCCATCGCCTGGTGCATGGACCGCGACGCCATCACCCAGGCCTACACCCCCTACGGCGTGCGCGTGGACGGCTACTACGGCATGCAGAAGTGGGAGTACCTGGTGGTGGACGGCCAGATCGAGGCCCCGGTGACGCTGCTGCCCGAGGGCGAGACCGCACCGGCCGGCATGGCGGAATTCCAGAACCTCTACGCCACGGACGAGACGGCCTATGAGACCATGGCGGCCGCCTGGGACGCGCTGAACCTGGACCATCTGACCCGCTACATGGTGGACACCGTGCGCGCCGAGGAGCTGCTGGACGAGGCCGGCTGGACGCTGAACCGCTCCGGCAAGCCCTATCGCCCCGGCATCGACGACGTGCGCTGCAAGCTGGTGGACGACGAGCTGGTGGCCCTCGACCTGACCCTGCTCTACCCGGAGGGCAACCACATCGTGGACACCCTCGAGGAGAACTTCATCCGCAACCTGAACGAGGCGGGCATCCTGCTGACCCTCAAGGCCGCGCCGATGGACGAGCTACTGGACAGCTACTACCGCCGCGTCGAGCGCGAGACCGACATGATCTACCTGGGCACGGAGTTCCACGTGGTGGTGGATCCGTCCATCACCTACGCGACGGGCGACCCGATCCTGCACCAGAAGTGGAACAACACCTTCAGCGACGACGAGGAGCTGTACGCCCGCGCCGTCGAGATGCGCCAGACCCAGCCGGGCGACGTGTTCACCTACGTCACCCGCTGGATCGCCTTCCAGGAGCGCTACAACCAGGTGCTCCCGACCATCCCGCTCTACTCCAACATCTACTTCGATTTCTACGCGCCCTACCTGCAGAACTATGACATCCTCGCCCACACCACCTGGGGCCAGGCGATCGTGATGGCCTACTTCGGCGAGGACCCGGAGCCGGTGGAGGAGGAAGCCGAGCTGGAGGAGACCGAGGAGCTGGGCGAGGGCGAGCTGGCCATTGACGACCTGTAATACGATTGCTCTGCAGCAAGGGCAACCCCTCAGTCATCGCTGAAGCGATGACAGCTCCCCTCATAGGGGAGCCAAGCGAAATCTTTACCCAAGCTTCACGAGGGTGGCGAAGGGGTGCAGGGGGCTCGGAGGCCCGGAAAACGCCATGTTATGGCGTTTTCAGCGGAGAGCGGGCGGCAGCCCCGGACCGATCGCAAAGCCCTTTGCCCGCGCCCGCAGGCGCGGAACCCATGCGAGCAATCACAAATGTTTTTACAAATATTTTCGGGGGTGATCTGCAAAAACCGCAGATCACCCCTTGACAAATAGGTGAAGATGCGCTATCATAGACAAGCACGGTGCGAACCGCGCAACGCAGTTTGGGAAGGGCAAGGGCAGTCCTGACAGGGGAGCATAGCTCAGCTGGGAGAGCACCTGCTTTACACGCAGGGGGTCACAGGTTCGAGCCCTGTTGTTCCCACCAAATTGTGGCCCGGTAGCTCAGTTGGTTAGAGCGCCAGCCTGTCACGTTGGAGGTCGAGGGTTCGAGCCCCTTCCGGGTCGTATCTGCCTTGGTAGCTCAGTCGGTAGAGCAGCAGACTGAAAATCTGCGTGTCGGTGGTTCGATTCCGCCCCAAGGCACATCCCATCTTTATGCGGTAGTAGCTCAGTTGGTAGAGCGCCACCTTGCCAAGGTGGAGGTCGCGAGTCCGAGCCTCGTCTACCGCTCCATTTTTTTAGGGTGCCATAGCCAAGTGGTAAGGCAAAGGTCTGCAAAACCTTCATTCTCCGGTTCAAATCCGGATGGCACCTCGCAGAAACCAGCTTCGGCTGGTTTTTTCGTTTTCTGCCTTCCCCTCTGGGGGAAGGTGGCAGCGGCTTGCCACTGACGGATGAGGGGAAGCTGCTGGAAGGATTGGGCAGTACTTGCTCTGATGATCCGTCACCGGTCGGCGGCAAGACCTCATCAGTCAGCCTTGCGGCTGACAGCTTCCCCAAAGGGGAAGCCTGAGTTACTTAGCCTTCCCCTCTGGGGAAGGTGTCATCGTCGCAGACGATGACGGATGAGGTCTGGCTGAGGCAGGTCTGTTCAGGTAATCCACTCAGCGCTGGCAGGCCCTTTCAGTCAGCGCTGGCGCGCTGACAGCTTAGGCCGCTGCCGCTTACGACTCACTGAAAACAGTCCACTGGACTGTTTTCCGGGCGTTCGTCGTCCCAGAGGGAGAGCCAAGAATGAGCGAGAAGGCGAGAGCGTCGCTTTGGCAGAGAAAAAAGAAGAGCCCGTGGGGCTCTTCTTTAATAATAGGCGAGGATTATTTCAGATCAGGGAACAGAATCAGCAAAACATAGAGAAATGCAATAAAGCTGATGACACCGATGGCGATCTTCTTCCAGTTCACCTTAATGATGCCCAGGACTTTAATCAGTAGCTTCATCTTCTGTTTCCTCCGCCCAATGGAATTCCAAAGTATACCCATTTGTTTGCGGTGCACTGTCAAACATAGATTTAATCAGAACTTCCGCATTGGCTTTTGCGCTTTCAAGAATGTTATTCTCTTTCGCCTGAATCTCAGCGTTCTCTTTCATAACTTTGAGAGAATCATTGAAATTCATCGTATCAATCTTGTTAAAGATACTGTTCTGCTCATCGTACACTTCGCAGCTGTCCAAGTCGATTTCGTTGCTAAGGATTCGTGGAGCTGGCATCTCAAGACTGACAACTTTCTTTACCGAATCAATATTCATGGCAATCTTGTCAAAATCCAATCCTGCGCGAATCACACCTTGATAGGTCATGATAGCTTTACTGCTTGTACCAGGGATGGAAACGCCTACAATTGTCCGATCTGGTTTTGTGATCGTGTTAATGTTGGTATAGTACCCTGCTTGTGTAGCTAATTCACCAATGTTTTTCAGACCGAAATCAATCGTTCTTGATGTAAACTTTGCGATGCCACCATTTCCGAACACAATTATACAGGCTAAGATTGCCACGATCACAAACAAAGCTGCAGCAAGAATCGTTATCCTTTTTAACTTTTTCACCAATTCAGTTGGCCGCGGCCTTGACCGGCCTTCCGACTGTTTTGATGTACGCGCGCGTTTCTCGGGCATTATCAACACCTCCAACATATACATTTTACCATTACTTCTTGCGTATGACAAGCCAATGGATACAGATTATTTCAAAGCCAAGCATACTATCAGAACAGTGTGTGTAAAAATCGTGCGAAACTCGTATTACACAAAACGCCCTCACCGTCGAATTGACTGGCGAGGGCGTTTCAAATTCAGAATCAGAATACCATCCGATCCTCGATATACTTCCGCAGATCGCTGATGGCGACGCGCTCCTGCTGCATGGTGTCGCGGTCGCGCACGGTCACGGTGCC
This sequence comes from uncultured Eubacteriales bacterium, assembly GCA_902790495.1. Lineage (GTDB taxonomy): Bacteria > Bacillota > Clostridia > Christensenellales > Aristaeellaceae > RUG11272. The sequence continues at coordinate 19,162 of CADASK010000037.1, read as the reverse complement.
GGTGGATTCGGTGTCGAAGTCCACGCAGATGGCGAAGGGCGTGCCGATCTCGTCCTGGCGGCGATAGCGCTTGCCGATGGAGCCGGTCTCGTCGTACTCCACGGGGAAGTACTTGCTCAGCTCGGCGTGAATCTCGCTCGCGAGGCCGCCCAGCTTGTTCTTCTGCAGGGGCAGCACGGCGGCCTTGTAGGGCGCCAGGGCCGGATGCAGGTGCAGCACCACGCGGGTGTCGCCGCCCTCCAGCTCCTCCTCGTCGTAGGCGTTGCACAGGAAGGCCAGCACGGCGCGGTCGACGCCCAGGGAGGGCTCGATGCAGTAGGGGATGAAGCGCTCGTTGGTGATGGGGTCCAGGTACTCCATGCTCTTGCCGGAGTGGTTCTGGTGCTGGGTCAGGTCGTAGTCGGTGCGGTCGGCCACGCCCCACAGCTCGCCCCAGCCGAAGGGGAAGAGGAACTCGAAGTCCGTGGTGGCCTTGGAGTAGAAGGCCAGCTTCTCGGGCTCATGGTCGCGCAGGCGGAGCTTCTCCTCCTTGATGCCCAGGGCCAGCAGCCAGTCGCGAACCACTCCAGATCCTCGCCGGGCTTGCAGAAGAACTCCAGCTCCATCTGCTCGAACTCGCGCACGCGGAAGATGAAGTTGCCGGGGGTGATCTCGTTGCGGAAGGACTTGCCGATCTGGCCGATGCCGGCGGGCAGCTTCTTGCGGGTGGTGCGCATCACGTTCTGGAAATTGACGAAGATGCCCTGGGCGGTCTCGGGGCGCAGGTAGATCTCGTTGGTCGCGTCCTCGGTGACGCCGGCGTAGGTCTTGAACATCAGGTTGAACTGACGGATGCCGGTGAAGTCCTTCTTGCCGCACACGGGGCAGACGATGTCGTGCTCGGCGATGTAGTGCTCCAGCTCGTCGTTGGACCAGCCGTCGCCGGTCTCCTCGCCGTTGGTGAAGTCCTCAATCAGCTTGTCGGCGCGGAAGCGGGCCTTGCAGTTCTTGCAGTCCATCAGCGGATCATTGAAGCCGCCCACGTGGCCGGAGGCGACCCACACCTCGCGGTTCATCAGGATGGCGCTGTCCAGGCCGATGTTGTACTTGCTCTCCTGGATGAACTTCTGCCACCAGGCCTTTTTCACATTGTTCTTGAACTCGACGCCCAGCGGGCCGTAGTCCCAGCTGTTGGCCAGGCCGCCGTAGATTTCGCTGCCCGCGAAGATAAAGCCCCGGTTGTTGCAAAGGGCCTTCAGCTTGTCCATTGTCAGTTCCGCCATGGTGTCTTCCTCCAAATTCTGCGGTTGATATGTACTGTGTCAGCATCGGATATGATAGACTTTTTCAGGGGGTTTGTCAAGGCGCGCGGGGCGATCTTTCCGCGATTTCACCCCGCAAAGGCTTGCGCTTTTGCGCCGCACCCATTATAATGATGCAAGCCGCGTGAAGCGGCAGATCAAGGGAGGCCCGCGGAATATGGAAGAGAGCAGAAGCAACTTTATCTGGGACGCGATCGAACAGGATCTGAAGGACGGCGTGTACACCGAGGTGCACACCCGCTTCCCTCCGGAACCGAATGGATATATGCACATCGGCCACTGCAAGGCCCTCATCATGGACTTCCTGACGGCGGAGAAGTTCGGCGGCAAGTGCAACCTGCGCTTCGACGACACCAACCCGGCCAAGGAGGACATGGAGTTTGTCCGCAACATTGAGAAGGACATCCACTGGCTGGGCTTTGACTGGACGGGCGGCCTGTACTACGCCTCGGACTATTACGACAAGTGCTACGAGATTGCCGAGGACTGGATCAAGCGCGGCCTGGCCTACGTGGACGAGCTGAGCAAGGACGAGATGCGCGCCTATCGCGGCACCCTGACCGAGCCCGGCAAGAACAGCCCCTGGCGCGACCGCCCCGCGGAGGAGAGCCTCGACCTGTTCCGCCGGATGCGCGCGGGCGAGTTCGCCGAGGGCACCAAGACCCTGCGCATGAAGATCGACATGGCCTCGCCCAACTTGGTTATGCGCGACCCCGCCATGTACCGCATCAAGTACAAGGAGCACTGGCGCACCGGCGACAAGTGGTGCATCTACCCGATGTACGACTTCGCGCACCCCATCGGCGACGCCCTGGAGGGCATCACCCACTCCCTGTGCTCCCTGGAGTATGAGATCCACCGTCCCCTCTACGACTGGGTGGTGGAGAAGGCCCAGAACATGCTGCCCGGCCATCCGCGGCAGATCGAGTTCGCGCGCCTGAACATGACCCAGACCGTGATGAGCAAGCGCTACCTGCGCGCCCTGGTGGAGGGCGGCTACGTGCGCGGCTGGGACGATCCCCGCATGCCCACCCTGGCGGCCCTGCGCCGCCGCGGCTACACGGGCATGGCCATCCGCGATTTCGTGGACCGCATCGGCATGAGCAAGGCGGACTCCCTGGTGGATCTGGCCGTGCTGGAGAGCTGCGTGCGCGCCAACCTCGACGACACCTCGCCCCGGGCGATGGCCGTGCTGCGCCCCGTGAAGGTGGTGCTGACCAACTGGCCCGAGGGCGAGACCCGCACCCTCACCATGGAGAACCACCCGAAGCACCCGGAGATGGGCACCCACACGGTGACCTTCGGCCGCGAGCTGTACATCGAGGCGGAGGACTTCATGGAGGAGCCGGTGCGCGGCTACAAGCGCATGTACCCCGGCAACGAGGTGCGGCTCAAGGGCGCGTACATCGTGCGCTGCGACGGCTGCGTGCGGGACGAGACCGGGAACATCCTGGAGATCCACTGCACCGTGGACTTCGACACCGAGAGCGGCACCCCCGGCGCCGACCGCAAGATCAAGGGCGCGACCCTGCACTGGGTCAACGCGGAGGACGCCGTGGCCATCGAGGCGCGCCTCTATGAGCCGCTGTTGAGCGCCGAGGACGAGACGGAGGCGGAGCAGGCCGAGGCCGACGAAGCCGCCGTCGCGGACACCGAGGGCGAGGAGGCTGTGGAGAACAGCACCGACCGCAAGCTGAAGGAATTCATCCGCCGCCTGAACCCCAACAGCCTCGAGGTGGTGCGCGGCTGGGCCGAGCCCTGGGTGAAGGACAGCGAGGTCGGCACGACCTATCAGTTCATGCGCGTGGGTTACTTCTGCAAGGACCCCGACACCACCGCAGAACTCCCCGTGTTCAACCGCACGGTGGGTCTGCGCGATACCTTTGCGAAACAGGTGAAGGGATAAATCAGCGGCAAAATCCCCCTAAAAAAGGTTGATGCCCGAAGGTTTCCAAAGGGCGATCGGAAAGCCCTTTGGTCGCCGCCCGCAGGCGGCGAAATCCCCCTGCTGCCGAAATGAACATTTATTGACAATAACAAACTCCCAAGGAGCAAGATGACCATGACTGTCAGAACCCGCTTTGCCCCAAGCCCCACGGGCTTCATGCACCTCGGCGGTGTGCGCACCGCCCTCTACGCCTACCTCTTCGCCAAGCAGAACAACGGCCAGTTCATCCTCCGCATCGAGGACACCGACCAGGAACGCTATGTCCCCGGGGCCACCGAGGTCATCTATGACACCCTGCGCGCCTGTGGCCTCAACTGGGACGAGGGCCCGGACATCGGCGGCCCCGTCGGCCCCTATGTGCAGTCCGAGCGCAAGGCGACCTACATGCCCTACGCCAAGCAGCTGATCGCCAGCGGCCATGCCTACTACTGCTTCTGCACCAAGGAGGAGCTGGAGGCGCGCCGCGAGGCGGTGGAGGCCGCCGGCGGCACCTGGAAGTACGACAAGCACTGCCTGCACCTGAGCCAGGAAGAGATCCAGGCCAAGCTGGACGCGGGCGTGCCCTACACCATCCGCATGAACGCTCCGACCGAGGGCGAGACCAGCTACCACGACACGGTCTTCGGCGACATGACCTTCCAGAACAGCGAGGCCATGGACGACATGGTGCTCATCAAGCAGGACGGCATGCCGACCTACAACTTCGCCAACGTCATCGACGACCACCTGATGGGCATCACCCACGTGATGCGCGGCATGGAGTACCTGTCCTCGACCCCGCGCTACAACTACCTCTACAATGCCCTGGGCTGGGAGATCCCGACCTACATCCACCTGCCCACCGTCATGCGCGACGCGACCCACAAGCTCTCCAAGCGCGACGGCGACGCTTTCTACTCCGACTTCATCGACAAGGGCTACCTCACCGAGGCGCTGGTCAACTACCTGGCGCTGGTGGGCTGGAACCCCGGCGACGACCGGGAGTTCTTCACCCTGCCGGAGCTGGTGGAGGCCTTCGACGTGAACCGCCTGAGCAAGTCCCCGGGCATCTTCGACGTGGACAAGCTCCGCTGGTTCAACGCGGAGTACATCCGCCGGATGAGCCCGGAGCGGTATCTGGAGCTGGCAACCCCCTGGTTCGACCAGGTGCTGGGCGGAAAGAACATCGACTATCGCCGTCTGGCGGAGCTGATGCAGAAGCGCACGGAGATCTTCAGCCAGGTGCCGGATATGGTGCGCTTCCTGGCGGAGCTTCCCGACTACACGGCGGAGCTGTTTGACAACCCGAAGATGAAGGTCACGCCCGCGTCGGCGGCGGAGGCGCTGGCCCTGTGCGGGCCGGTGCTGGAGGCCGTGCCGGAGGGCGAGTGGAATGGGGAAGTCCTCTATGACCGCCTGAACGAAGCCATCGCGGCAGCGGGGCAGAAGAAGCGGCCGGTGCTCTGGTCCCTGGCCGCCGCCCTGGCCGGACAGCAGAACACGCCCGGCGGCGCCACGGACATCGCCTGCCTCCTGGGCAAGGCCGAGACCCTTCGCCGCCTGGGAGTTGGCGCAAATAGATTGCAGAACGCATGAGCTGCGTTCATCTCTTTCCAGCGTAAAACTGCAGGGGTTCCGCGCCTGCGGGCGCGGGCAGGGGGCTTTGCGATCGCCCCCTGCACCCCTTCGCTGCAGTCTTTGGAATTGATGAGATGGAAAGCTTTTCCGGAAAGGTATCCCTTATGAAAAAAACGAAACTGAATACTTACACCGTCACCCTGATGGGCGTGATGGCGGCGCTGGTCTATGTGGTCACGCTGTTCCGCTTCCCGCTCCTGGGCAGCAAGGTGCACCTGGCCAACGCCGTGTGCCTGCTCTCCGGCCTCCTGCTGGGGCCGGTGTGGGGCGGTGTGGCGGCGGGCCTCGGCTCGGCGCTCTACGATGCCCTGGCCGGCGGCTACGACCTGGCGAACGTGCTCATCACCTTTGTGAGCAAGTTCGCCATGGCCTGGGTCTGCGGCTGGCTGTTCCACCGCGAGAAGGGCCTGAAGCATCCGCTGTGGCGGCTGGTGGTGCCCTGCGTGATTGGCGCGCTGACCTATGTGGCGCTGTACATGCTCAAGACGCTGGTCTTCCAGCTCTTCGTGTACGGCTACCCGATGGAGACCGCCTGGGTCACCATGCTCAGCAAGCTGGTGCCCTCGCTGATCAACGCCGCGGCGGCCATGGTGGCGGCCCCGGTGTTCTACCAGGCCGTGATGCCCGCCCTGCGCGGCGTCGGCGTGCTGCAAAAGATTCGCTGAAATCTGTGTAATCATAATCTCGCTTTATCAAGATGAGCGGGCGAAGGGTTGTCAGGGGCGATCGCAAAGCCCCTGACCCGCGCACGCATGCGCGGAAGCTCCTTGCGCCGCATCAACATTGCATAGGTGTTTGCATGATGAAACGACTGTTATGGACGATGCTGCTCTGTGCAGCGCTGATGGCCTGCGCCCTTCCCACCCTGGCGGAACCGCGCCCGCTCCAGAGCATGGACGAGCTGCCCGAGACCAACGAGGAGGGCTTCCTGCCCGCGGGCGAGCAGGCCGTGTACTACCGCGACCACGCAGAGGGCCACTGGTACTACCTGAGCGATACCCTCCGCCTGGAGATCACCCGCACCCAGACGAAAAAGCCGCTGCTGACCTACTATGTGGCGGACATCGTCTGCGCCTCGGGCACGTCCCTCTACACCGTGAACTGGAACGACGACAAGCCCGGCCGCACCAACGGCCTGCCCCAGGACATCGCGGTGAAGGCCGGCGCGGTCTACGCCCAGAGCGGCGACTTCTACTCCTACCGCATCAAGCAGAAGAAGTACCCCGGCGTGATCATCCGCGACGGCAAGATCCTCTACAGCCAGACCGCCGGCAAGGCCTGGGACCGGGTGCCGAACCTGGCGACCATGGCCTTCTTCTCCAGCGGCAAGGCGGAGGTCAACGAGGCCTGGGAGGTCAGCGCGAAGGAGTTCGCCGCCCGCGGCGCGTCCACGGTGGTCTCCTTCGGGCCGATCCTCGTGCGGGGCGGCGAGATGGCCGACCTGGACAAGAAGGAGTGCAACCACAAGGAGCCGCGCTCCTGCATGGGCATCATCGAGCCGGGGCACTATGTGGGCCTGCTGGTGGAGGGCCGCAAGAACCACTCCGACGGCTGCGACCTGACCACCTGCGCGCAGATCCTCTACGACCTGGGCTGCACCGACGCCCTGAACCTGGACGGCGGCAACACCGCCGCGATGCTCTTCCTGGGGGAGAGCGTGCAGCTGGCGAACAACGGCGGCGTGGATGTGAATGACCGCGCGGTGCCGGATATGCTGTGTGTGGGGAGAATTGACTGATACGATTCTTACATAGAACTGCCAAATCGAAACGCATGCTGCGAAGGGGTCCCGGGGGCGATCGCAAAGCCCCCGGGTCGGCCCGCAGGCCGAAATCTCTTTTTGAAAGATAAAGCTTTTTGAACTGAGAATCGTACAAACAGAAAAGGAAGCGTACCCAAGCGGCACGCTTCCTTTTCTGTTTGACCTGTTGGTTCAGGTGTCAGGCCTTCTTGTTCCAGACCCCGCTGGCGCGCAGGAAGGCGCAGATCAGCAGGATGTAGCAGACGGTCTTGGGAAGCATCAGCATGCCGAGCATCGGCACGACGCTGGCGCCCACGGCCACGGGGATGTAGAACAGGAAGGACAGCAGCACGTACAGCCACACCCAGCGGAAGGTGCGGTCGGCGTCGCGCTGCTGCCAGTACAGCCAGCAGACGATGGCGCCCAGGGCCACGAAGGGGATGTTGCGGATGATGCCCCAGGTCATGTCGCTGCTGTTCTGCAGCCAGCCGTTCTGCAGGAAGAGGCACAGGATGACGCGCGCGGCGGTCAGCGCCCAAACGCAGATCGTCAGGGTGCGGTTCTTCTCCTGCTTGTAGTAGGCCAGCCACACGAAGTACATCAGCACATAGAAGATGGTCATCGTGATGGAGGTGACCAGCTTGCCAACGCCCAGGGCGGCGGTGAAATCCGCCTGCACGAAGTAGTTGAGCACGCGGGGCACCAGGTGGAAGGCGTCGCCGCAGCCGAGGATGAGGGCGGCGAGGCCCATCTGGCGGGAGGTCTTGTCCTTCGCGCGGCGGAGGATCAGAATACCGCTGGCGATGGCGAAGAGGAGGTAGAGAATGTCAAAGGTGGACTCTCCGTATTTCATAAAGAATTCTCCAAATGAATCATCCTTACAGCAGCGCCTTGACGCAGGCTTCGACGTCGGCCATGTCGGCGGTGGGCTCAAAGCGGGCGACGACGTTGCCCTGGCGGTCCACCACAAACTTGGTGAAGTTCCACTTGATGTCCGGCTTCTTGGCCCAGTCCGGGTCCTTCTCGGAGAACATCTTCTCCAGCAGGGCCTTGTATGGATGCTCGCCGAAGCCCTCGAAGCCCTTCTGGGACTTCAGGTAGGTGTACAGGGGCAGCTCGTTCTCGCCGTTGACATCCGCCTTCTTCATCTGCGGGAAGGTGGTGTTGAAGTGCATCGTGCAGAACTCGTGGATCTCCTCGTCGGTGCCGGGGGCCTGGCCGCCGAACTGGTTGCAGGGGATGTCGAGGATCTCCAGGCCCTGGTCGTGGTAGTCCTTGTACAGCTGCTCGATGGGGGCGTACTGGGGCGTGAAGCCGCAGCCGGTGGCGGTGTTCACCACGAGGATGACCTTGCCGGCGTAGTCCTTCAGGTTCAGGGTTTCGCCCTTGCCGGTGGTGAGGGAATAATCATAGATCATGGGGGTTTGCTCCTTCCTGCTTGTCTGCTGCGGAGGCGCGGTTCGCTCCGCCGCTTTCGATTGTAGCGAAGGGAAGAGCTGCTGTCAACTGGCATTCAGCGCAGGGCTTTCCAGCGCACGGGTCAGCCCGGCTGCCCGCGGTCCATCAGGCGCGCGAACACCTCCGCCACGTCGCCGCGGATCACCAGCTCGGCCCGGCTGTCCGCGGGGGTCGGCTCCCGGTTGATCACGATCAGATGCCGTCCGCGGAAATCCTCCGTCATGGAGGCGGCGGGCTCCACTGCCAGGGAGGTGCCGGCGATGATCAGCATGTCGGCGGTGCGGATCTCCCGCCGCGCGCCGATGCAGACGTTGGGCTCCAGCCCCTCGCCGTAGAGCACGATGCCGGGCCTGATGACGCCGCCGCAGCTGCAGCGCGGCACGCCCTCGCTGCGGAGAATGGCCTCCATCGGGTAGGAGGCGAAGCACTCGGTGCAGTGGTTTTCGTACACGCTGCCGTGCAGCTCGTACACGCGGATGTTCCCGGCGAGGCGGTGCAGGCCGTCGACGTTCTGGGTGACGATGCCCCGCAGCTTGTCCCGCCGCTCCAGCTCGTACAGGTACCGGTGGGCAGCGTTGGGCTTGGCGTCCGGGTAGAGCATGTGCCGGCGATAGTAGGCGAAGAACCGCTCCGGCTGGAGGTAGAAGAAGCTCTTGCTGAGGATCATCTCTGGGGAGAGGCCCTCGAAATCCTCCGCGTACAGCCCCTGGGAGGAGCGGAAATCCGGGATGCCGCTGGCGGTGGAGACGCCCGCTCCGCCGAAGAAGACGATCCGCCGGGAGCTCTCGATGAGATCGGCCAGACGGCGCAGGGCTTCGTCTGTCATGGGGAATGACCTCCTGTGATGTGCTGGGCTGATTGTAGCACGCGCGCAGCCCGGTGTAAAGCGATCCGCCGAAATCGCCCCTGTTCACGGCGAGCGCTTTGTGGTATGATAGAAAGGCCGGGTCAGGCCCGGCGAAGACGCGACGAAGAAGAACGGGCGCACCGCCCATGAAAGGCAAGGGAGATACGATGGGAATCCTGACGAATTTCAAGGCGCAGAAGGCTTATAATCTGCAGGCGAAGGGCAACACGGCCCAGGCGGAGGCGCTGTACCGGGAGGCGATGGCGGAGGGCCTGGATCAGCCGCGCTACCTGCTGGGCTATTCGGTGCTGCTGCTGCGCGAAGGAAAGTACCAGGAGGCGCGGGAGGTGCTCGTCAAGACCCAGAAGGCCCCCGGCCTGAGCCAGGATCAGCGCTCGCAGATGCTGATGAACTACGCCGCGGCGGTGTTCCGCCTGGGCGAGATCGACAAGGGCATCAACGTACTCGAGCGCCAGCACCTGCACGCCCCCAGCGGCCGCATGTACCAGACCCTGGGCTATCTCTACGTGGAGAAGTACAGCCTGGACAACCGCCCGGACTTCGACGCCCTGGAGGCCGTCGAGCAGGCGAAGGCCGAAGCTGCCGCAGAGGCGGACGCGGCCGATGCCCAGGAGGCTGACGCGGGCGAGGAGGCAGCGGCTCAGGAAGATGCCGCCGCAGAGACCAAGACGGAGCAGCCCCTGTCCGCCCGCGAGAAGTGGGAGAAGGACATCGAGAAGGCGAAGGCCTTCATCGAGGAATCCATCGAGTACGACGAGGAGGACCCCATCTGCCTGGACAACATGGGCCAGTTCCTCTACCGCGTGCTGGGCGACCATGAGGGCGCGAAGGCATGGTTCGACAAGGCCGTCGCCCTGAAGGACGACCAGATGGACACCAACTGGTTCCTCTCCCGCTACGACCTGGAGAAGGGCGATACCGCCAAGGCCCTGGAGCGCCTGGAGAAGATCCGCAGCAACCGCTTCTCCCCGCTGAACTACGTCACCCCGGACATGGTGGACAAGGAGATCGAGCGGATCAAAGCGATGTGAAAACGCTTGACACCCGTGTGCCCCTGTGCTAAGATACCCATGGCGCTCAAGGGCGTCAACGCAACTGCATAGCTTCTTGAAGCTTCTTCAGGGCAGGGTGTGATTCCCTACCGGCGGTACAGCCCGCGAACCAGGCGCAAGCCTGGCCGATTCGGTGAAATTCCGGAGCCGACAGTATAGTCTGGATGAGAGAAGAGAGCTGGAAATGATTCTTTCCGCCCCTGAACAGTGAGCTGCTTCAGGGGCGTGCGTCATTTTCCGAGGCTTTGGCTTGATTCTTTTCTCAATCAGTTCCGCAGAGCAATCCGCTCCTGAAAGGCGGCGCGCGAAGGTTTCCAAAGGGCGATCGCAAAGCCCTTTGGTCGCCGCCGCAGGCGGCGAAATGGCTGCTTGACGAATGATCGGGATGAGGATGAATGACTGAGCTTCATACCAGAAGGAGGTAGCAGTTATGACCACCACCCACAAGACCAAACTCCTCTCCACCGCCAGCCTGACCCGCATCGCCATCCTGGCCGCCATGGCCTCGATCCTCAACCTGCTGTCGATCCCGGTCGTGGCCTTCTACAAGCTGGACTTCAGCAACATCCCCGTGCTGCTGGGCGGCTTCTCCATGGGGCCGCTGGCCGGCGTCATCATCCTGGCCATCACCAACCTGATCGGCCTGATCCACTCCTCCAGCATGGGCGTGGGCAAGCTGGCGGACTTCATCATGGGCGCGGCCCTGGTGATCCCCGCCGCCGTGATCTACCACCGCGGCAAGAGCCGCAAGTCCGCCCTCATCGGCATGGCGGTGGGCACCCTGTGCATGATCGTGGTCAGCGTGTTTGTCAACAAGTACATCATGCTGCCCTTCTACATGGGCGCGTTCCACATGGACATGGACGGCATTCTGAAGTATGCCAACGTAGCGGGCATCGACTCGGAGTGGAAGCTGCTGCTGCTGATCACCGCGCCGTTCAATCTGCTCAAGGGCGTGGTGCTGAGCGTGGTGACCGCGCTGATCTACAAGCCGCTCTCGCCGATTCTGCATGGAAAGCGCTGAAACGATTGATTCATGATGAGCTTTGTCTAGCAAGCAGGGTTCCGCGCCTGCGGGCGCGGGCAGGGGGCTTTGCGATCGCCCCCTGCACCCCTTCGCGCGCTGTACTTTGATCCTTCATGTTGTTAAAGGAGCATCGCCTATGATCACCCATTCCCCGATGGAAACCAGGGCCTTCGGCGCGCGCCTGGCGCGGTCGCTGCGCGCCGGCGACGTGCTGCTGCTGGAGGGTGATCTGGGCGCGGGCAAGAGTGAGCTGACGCGCGGCATCGCCGCCGGGCTGGGCATCGACGACCCTGTGCCCAGCCCCAGCTTCACCATCCTGAACGTGTACGAGACCGGGCGTCTGCCCCTGTACCACTTCGACTGGTACCGCCTGCGCGAGGCGGAGGAGCTGTTCGAGCTGGGGATGGACGAGTACCTGGGCGGGGACGGCGTCGCCGTGGTGGAGTGGCCGAGCCGCTGCCCGGAGGCCGTGCCGCCCACCTGCCTGGTCATCCGCCTGACGGCCTTGGACGAGGACACCCGGGAGATCACCCTGAAGCCCGAAGGCGGCTTTCACAGCATCCCTGAAACGGAGGAACACCTATGAACCTGTTGGCGGTGGACACATCGGGCCCGGTCTGCGGCGTGGCCGTGCTGGCGGACGGCGCGCTGCGCTGCGAGCACACGGTGGTCAACAAGCGCACCCACTCGGTGAACCTGATGCCCATGATCGACGGCGCGCTGCAGGCCGCGGGCCTGACGCTGGCGGAGATGGACCGCATCGCCGTGGTGGTGGGGCCCGGCTCCTTCACCGGCGTGCGGCTGGGCGTGAGCACGGTCAAGGGCCTGGCCCACGGCTGCGGCAAGCCCTGCGTTGGCGTGGACGCCCTGGAGGCGATGGCTGCGGGCGTCGGGGCCTTCGACGGGATCATCTGCCCCATCCAGGACGCGCGGGCGGGCCAGGTCTACGGTGCGGCCTTCGCCGGCGCGGAGAGCGAGCCGCCCCGCCGCCTGATGGACGACACCCCCCTGGCGCTGGAGGATTACGCCGAGGCGATCCGCAAGCTGGGCGAGCGCTATCTCTTCCTGGGCGACGGCATGCCCGTGCACCGCGAGCGCCTGGCGCAGCTGCTGGGAGAGAGGGCGGTCTTCGCCCCGGCGCCCAGGGCCTTCCTGCGCCCCGGCGCGGTGGCATGGCTGGCGTCCCTCGCCGGCGAGGAGCAGACCGTAGACGCCCTGACGCTGCAGCCCCTTTACCTGCGCGCACCCAGCGCGGAGCGCAACCGCCAGCTTGTGGAGGCCGCCCATGCCGAGTGAAGTGCAGGAGAAGACGATGCCAATGATCCGCCGGATGACGCTGGAGGATTTGGACGAGGTCGTAGCCATCGAGGAGGCGACCTTCGCCCGCCCGTGGACGCGGGAGAATTACCTGAGCGAGCTGACCAAGAATGTGGCGGCGCGCTACCTGGTGGCCGTGGTGGACGGGCAGATCGCGGGCTTCGCGGGGGCGTGGGTGATCCTCGACGAGAGCCACATCACGAACATCGCCGTGCGGGAGGCGCTGCGCGGACAGGGCATCGGGCGCCTGCTGACCCAGGCCCTGCTGCAGTACGTCTCGAACCTCGGCGCGGCCTACGCGACCCTGGAGGTGCGGGAGCACAACACGCCCGCGAAGAGCCTCTACACCGCGCTGGGCTTCATCACCGTGGGGCGCAGGAAGAAGTACTACGAGGACAACGGCGAGGACGCGCTGATCATGGTCTGCGACCATCTGCCCGAGGCGGATCCGGAGTTTGAGGAAGCGGAGACGGTGAGGGAAGATTGATGCGGCTTATACAAAACAAAAACCTCCGGCGAGATGGCTTCGTCGGAGGTTTTGCTGTGCGTGGTTAAAGGCTTTTATTCTTCCGGAATGAAGTCCAGATCGCTGAGGAAATCGACGCACATCTGGATCTGGGCCTCGGTCAGGCCCTCCTGGGCCTCGGGGCCGGCGGTCATGTCGAACTCGATCATGTAGCCCTCGTAGATGGCGAGGATGCTCAGGAAGTCGGTGTCGCCCTCCGCCTCCTGGGCCACCATCAGCTTGGTGCCGTGGGAGGTCTCGCGGTAGGAGATGGCCACCTCGTCGCCGTCGGAGGAGAAGGTGTCGGCGATGGCCTGCAGCTGCTCGTCACTCATGTCGTTCATGCGATACACGTCGTAGTAGGTCTCGTCGAACTCGATCACCATGACCATCTGCGGCTTGACGGGATCCTCGGAGGTGATGGCGGCGATCATGCCCTCGTCGTCCTTCGTGACGACCTGGAGGCTGTAGTTCTCGGGCACGCTGCACACGAGCCTGAAGGCGCCGTTCATGTTGATGGAGCCCAGCTCCGTCTTCGGGGCGGCCTCGCCCAGGGCGGCGCAGCAGCTCAGCAGCAGGCACAGGGTGAGAAGCAGGGAGAGGAATTTCTTCATGATGGGTTACCTCCTCTATCGTTCGCGTCGGGCGGTCAGTTCGGGTTGGTCGTCACATAGAAGCGGCTGATGTAGCCGACGATGCCGCTCTGGGGATCCTGCACCTGGTACCAGCGGTCGGTCTCGCCGATGACGGTGAGCTGCTCGTTCTGGCGCACGCGGCGGATCAGGGTCGCCTTCTCGTTGGGGGCAAAGCGCAGGTTGCTCCAGCCGGAGACGCGCTCGGGCTTGCCGTACACGGTGAAGGGACGGGCGACCAGGCGGAAGGATTTGAACTGCTCGTTCATCTTGCGGTAGTGGGCCGCCATGCCGCTAGCTTCCTCCTGGGCGAAGGCGGCTTCCTCGTCGGTGTTGGCCTTCCGCTTCATGTTGGCGCTGGTGGGGGCAACGTAATCGTTGGTGAGGTATTTCACCATCATGTAGGCCTCGCCGATGGAACCGACGTTGTAATCGATACAGGCCCAGCCGCCGCTGATATACTTGACGGACAGGGCGGTGCCGTAGGGCACCTGCACCAGCAGGTTCGTCTTGGTGATCTCGGGCGTGCTGCGCAGGTTCACGGTGGTGCCCGCGGCGGGGCTGACATACATGATCGTATTCGCGCTGGCGCCGGGCATCAGCGCCAGGGCAAGGACGGCGAGGAGCGCCAGGGCGGCGATTCGTTTGAGCATGACTGTATCCTCCTGTCTGTGTGTGACCGCGTCCCTCCGGGCGGAGGAGAGCGGCTTTGCGTTGTCCTTATTCTACCGCAGAATACCGGGAATGGCAAGCTGTGACGCGGAAAAAACAGTGCGGCCCTGGAGGCTGATGGACACGGCTGGCCGCGCGCATTGACAGGGCGGAGGGCTTTGCGCTACAATGGCCTCACAGGGCGGACGGAGGTTCAAGACCGTCCGCAGTGGAGAGGGGAACGCGATGCGGATCATTTTTGTTCGCCATGGGGAACCGGATTATGAGAAGGACTGCCTGACCGAGGCGGGCAGGCGGCAGGCGGCCGCGGCGGCCGTGCGGCTGGAGGGCGAGGGCATCAGCGAGATCTACGCTTCGCCCATGGGACGCGCCGCCGAGACCGCCGCCAGCACTGCCGAGCGGCTGGGTCTGCCCGTGCGGACGCTGCCCTTCATGCACGAGATCTCCTGGGGCGGCCCGGACATCGAGGAAAACGGCCATCCGTGGACGCTGGGCGACCGGATGATCGCGCAGAAGGATTTCGACTTCTACCGGGAGGACTGGCGGCGGCATCCCTACTTCGCGGAAAACAAGGCGGTGCAGTACCTGGACGCCATCAGCGCCGAGTTCGACCGCTTCCTGCTGGCGCGTGGCTACCGCCACGAGGGCACGCGCTTCCTCTGCGCCGGCGGCCCTCACGCGGGGAAGACCATCGCACTGTTCAGCCACGGCGGATCAGGCGCGTGCGTGCTGGCCCATCTGCTGGCCCTGCCCTTTCCCTGGGTGTGTTCGGTGATGCCCTACGGCTTCACCTCGGTGACCGTGGTGGAGCTGCCCGTCTGTCCAGGCGAGTACGTCCACGCGCGCCTGGAGTTGTTCAACGACATGGCCCACACCCCCGAAGCCGGCTATGTGGTGCTGCAGCAGAAGCCGGATGAGGCGACAAATCTATGATACGTTATCCCAAAAACAATCCTAAAGAGGGGCGAGCGAAGGGTTGCAAGAGGTGATCGCAAAGCCCCTTGCCCGCGCCCGCAGGCGCGGAACTCCCTGACATCTTCAACAACGGAGAAGAAACAAATGATGATCATCCACCGGAAGGAGAAACCATCCATGCGTTTTCTTATCGGAGGCTACGGCCCCAAAGGCGTGCAGAGCATCCTGCGCGCAGACCTCGCGGACGGCTCCCTGACAGTCACGCCCTTGACCAACGAGGCTGAAAACCCCTCCTGGCTGCTGCCGCACCCAGGCGGCGAAACCCTGTACGCCGTGGAGGAGCGGGTGCCGGACGGCGGACTGGCCGTCTTCCGCCGCGCGGGCGAGGGCTGGCGACTGCACGGGTGCTTCGAGGCCGGGAGCGCACCCTGCCACCTCGCGCTGGACGACGAGAACCGCTTCCTGTTCGTCAGCAACTACATGGACGGCAGCCTCGACGTATGGCGTCTGGACGAGACCGGCCTGCCGACGGAAAAAACCGACACCGTGCGCCACGCGGGCCACGGCCCGAACCCGGAGCGGCAGGAGGGCCCGCACATCCACTCCGCCCTCTACCTGGACGGCCTGGTCTATGTGGCCGACCTGGGCCTGGATCAGGTGGCGGTGTACCGCCTTGCGCGGGAAACCGGCAGGCTGGAGGAAGCAGGGCGCATCCAATTCCCGGCGGGCTGCGGGCCGCGGCACATGGCGGCGCACCCGTCCCAGCCGGAGCTGTTCTACGTCGACGCGGAGCTGCAGGGCCTCGTGTTCGCCGTGCGGCGGGACACGGGGGAGATCCCGCAGACCCTGCACGCAGTGCCGGAGGACGTGACCGTGCCCTTCCGCACCAGCGCGATTCACTTCGCCGGGGATACGCTCTACGTGGCGACGCGGGAGGCCGACGTGCTGGCGCTGATGACCCTGCGTCAGGACGGCACCCTGACCGAGCCCGTCTTCTACCGCCACCGCCAGCAGACGCCCCGCGACGTGTGGATGAACAACGATTGGTGCATCACGGCGGACGAGGGCTCCTGCTCCCTGACGCTGCTGCGGCGCGAGGGCAACCGGCTGACGGAGGTGCAGAAGGTGCCGACACCGGGCCTTGGGCCCACGTGCGTGATGCCTTTCTGACCCCGTGGTGCGGTGGGCTGCGATTCTCCTGCGGATGATCAGGGGCGTCCGGCGGCCCTTTGTGCGCTGGATGATGATGCCGATGCCGGCGGGTGGTGAGCTGCTGCCCGGGACTGGGCTGTGCCTCCCTGCCGCCGGCATCGGCCGCTTTTGCGGTGCTGTTTTTTCAATTCCGGTCTTGACAAAGCATGCGATCTGTGGTTAAATAACAGAGTCGGCTGATGAACGGCTGACATCTTTCTCGCATGGGGCATTAGCGCAGTTGGTAGCGCGCTACATTCGCATTGTAGAGGCCACCGGTTCGAATCCGGTATGCTCCACTCCCACCCTCGAAGGCTGAAAAGCTTTCGAGGGTTTTCTCGTTAAAACCAAAAATCACTTTGGAATCGGATGCATCCAAAGAGCAGCGTCCATCGTGCTCATGGAAACTTGGGCACGTTTTTTTCTGTGAAATACGACATTTTCTTTTCCTCATCCGTCTATAGGAGTGTAGGAGGTGAGCAATACGTGAGCAATGTCACGGGCCCTGACACTGCCCCGGATCGCGACCAGAGATTTGTACGGCTTGTGGATCAATATCTGGAATCGGTTCTGCGCACCTGCTTCCTTTACCTCTGCGATCGAACGCTGGCTGAGGATGCAACGCAGGAAACGTTTCTGAAGGTGTATCGAAAGATGGACTCATTTCGGGGAGAAAGCAGTGAAAAGACCTGGATTCTGAAGATCGCCATGCATACCTGCTATGACATCAACCATTCGGGCTGGTTCCGCTTCATGAACCGTCATGTGACGCCGGAGATGCTCCCTGATCAAACAGCCCATCCAACGATGGATCGCGATGAAGAATTGGCGGCGGCAGTCATGAAACTGCCCCGCAAATTGCGGGAAGTGATCCTTCTGCACTATTACCAGGGATTGAAGAATAACGAAATCGCAGATGCGCTGCATCTCTCGCACTCCTCTGTGTCAGGCAGGCTGAAACGTGGGCGGGAGAAGCTGAAGAATCTGCTGGAAGGGAGAGAGCTTGATGAATGAAAGAATCAGCGCCAGCGAGTTTCGTGAATCACTCGACCGTCATCTCTCTGATCTGAAGGCTGATCCTTGGCTCGCTCAGCGCATTATGGCTGACGAGGAGGAAAAACCGGTGAAAAAAAGGATTTCTGTATCCATTGCATTTGCGTGTGCTCTGATTGTGGTCACCATGTCCGCAGCCTTGGCGGTGGGTCCGTTGCTTCCTGGAATCCGCGAAATGCTGGGTCTGGATGCTGACAGCGGCATGGGAAAAAGGTTTGAAGCGCTTGATTACAACTGGGAAACCGAGTTTACGACTGCGCACGTGAGGGAAATGCTCTATGACGGGCAGGGCGCGTATATCGCAGTCGATGTTCAAAAGAAGGACAGGGAGGATATGCTCCTGATTCCAGGCGGAGACAGGAGCATGACCTTGAGCAGTTCTGCGAGTGCTTTGGGAAGAGAGGACGCTGCAGAAGAAGAATCCATCGCAGCCTATGCGGAACGCAAGGGTCTGTCCGTCGTTTACTTTACGGTGATGGCCCAGAACCTCGACAAGTCCTTCACGGCGGTTGCAAACCCGGGAGACCGCATATCCGTCGGCCAGGATGCCTGGACCATGGTCCTTCGCTTCCCTGCTGTGGAGCAAGATGAAAAGCTCAACATTCGTCTGTATACGACGGTCTATGACAGCCCGCTGTCGCAAGCCTCCCTTCCTGCCGGTGAGCGGCCCATCGCAGAACCGCACAGCATCACCGTGCAGGTGCCCGATTTCAAAAACATCGCCGAGAAAAAGACGGTGCTGCAGGCCATCTCCATCGTTGAAGACGCTCCTCTGACCGGGTTGACCATCCGGGATGCAAAGCTGATCCGGACGCCGATTGCGACGTATCTTGACTTGCTGATCGGAAACCCGGATCGAACAGCATACGCTTCGATTGCCGCAGTGATCACACCGCTTGGCCTGCCTGAAGCGGAACAGCATGCGATCGAGAGCAGGCATTTCGGCTCTCCTGTCGTGTTTGCCGAAGGCTATGCCTCGGGTGCGCGTGAGATAGAGGTATACCCATCGGAGGCTTTCACCTGTACGGAATTTCAGGCAGAGCTGATCGTATCACCCATGTCAGCGGCCGATGAACTGGAGGAGATTCAGTATATGAGCGCCGGCTCGGTGACATTGACGTTCGGGACTTCTGAGAACTGAGTTGGGCAGGAGCATCGCCATCGGCGTGGGCACGGACGCGGCAGTGATGAAGCGCCGCTCCGCAGGCTGTGGAGGTGGAAGCTGTTTGGCCGCAGGCACATCCAGGTTGATTTATCCAGCCGAATGCTATACAATATCCGCAAGGGGGGATTTCATGAAAATCTCTACGCGGGGGCGCTATGCCGTGCGGATGCTGCTGGATATTGCCATGCATCAGGGAAACGGGTATGTGGCCATGAAGGATATCGCCAGGCGGCAGCAGATCTCCAAGAAATACGGGGATCAGATCGGCATGCAGCTCAGCCAGGCGGGTCTTCTCCTGGCGGCGAGAGGCCGTCAAGGCGGGTATCGCCTGATTCCGGACGCCGGCGAAGTGACGGTGCTGCAGGTGCTGAACATCATGGAAGGCTCCCTCGCGCCGGTGCAATGCCTGGAAACCAACCCGGTTTTGTGTGATCGGTGCTCCTTCTGCATGACGCTGTCCATGTGGACAGGGTTGAACAAGGTGATGACCGATTACCTGGGCGGCATCACGCTGCAAAGCTTGATCGATCAGGCGCCGCCCCAGCCCGAGCTGGAGGATCTGCCGATCCCTGACTGAACAAGAAACCGCCTCTGTCCGTTTTGATCCGCCCTTGTCAAGTAGACACAGGAAATATCCAAAGTAACTTTACGGCACCTTGCCCCATGGAGCAGGGTGCTTTTGCGATCCAGAGGCTGAACG
>CADASK010000036.1 GCA_902790495.1 uncultured Eubacteriales bacterium | reverse complement strand
ATATTCGACATCCTCCTCCTTTTTCCTTTTGGTTTCTGCACCTTTTTCATAACAAAATCTCGCCGCTTGGCTCGCGACGAGACTTTGTTGATGGTCTGACAGACAGCCCCAAGGCTGCCTGTTTTTGTGTGCGCTTATCCTCACGCGATGCTTTTGACGGTGTAGTCCTGATCCTCGACGGCCTTCTTCAGCACGTCGTCCGCGACGGGGGCGGAGAGGGTCACGACGGCCTCGCCGGCGGTGTGGCTCACGGCGGCCTCGGTCACGCCGTCCAGCTTCTCCAGGGCCTTCTTCACGCGGGCTTCGCAGTGGGTGCACATCATGCCGTCAATCTTCATGGTCTTGGTCATGGGTTTCTTCTCCTTTCTGAATGTCCAGGTCTTTTGGGGCTTGTCGTGGGTGGTTGCGTAGATATCCTTCAGGTTCAGGCGCAGGGCGTTGGAGACCACGCAGAAGCTGGAGAGGCTCATGGCCGCCGCGCCGAACATCGGGTTCATCTCCCAGCCGGTCAGGTGGATGAACGCGCCCGCCGCCAGGGGAATGCCGATCACGTTGTAGATGAAGGCCCAGAAGAGGTTCTCGTGGATGTTCTTCAGGGTCATGCGGCTGAGGCGGATGGCGGCGGCCACGTCGGTCAGGCGGCTGTTCATCAGCACGACGTCCGCCGCGTCCAGGGCGATGTCCGTGCCCGCGCCGATGGCGATGCCGATGTCCGCCCGGGTGAGGGCCGGGGCGTCGTTGATGCCGTCGCCCACCATGGCCACCTTGCCGTACTTGCCGAGGGAGCGGATGACCTGCTCCTTGCCGTCGGGCAGCACGCCCGCGATCACCTCGTCCACGCCGGCCTGCCTGCCGACCGCCTCGGCGGTGCGCTGGTTGTCGCCGGTGAGCATCACCACGCGGATGCCCATGCTGCGCAGCTGGCGGATGGCCTCGGGGCTGTCCTCTTTCATGGTGTCCGCCACGGCGATGACGCCCAGCAGCCGGCCGTCCCGCGCAAAGAGCAGCGGGGTTTTGCCGGCCTCGGCCAGAGAGTCGGCGGCACGGCCTTCCTCCGGGGTCAGGTCACACAGCGAGCCGATGTAGCTGCGGCTGCCGCCTGCCAGAGCAGCGCCGTTCAGCTGGGCCGTGAGACCGTTGCCGGGCACGGCCTGGAAGCCCTCCACATCACTCAGGACGATGCCGCGCTTTTCGGCTTCAGCCACCACGGCGCGGGCCAGCGGATGCTCGCTGCGGGCCTCCAGGGCGTAGGCGGCGGTCAGCAGGTCGGCCTCGCGGACGCCTTCGGCGGGGAGGATGTCGGTCACCACGGGCTCGCCCCGGGTGATGGTGCCGGTCTTGTCCAGGGCCACCACGGCGGCCTTGCCCGTCTCCTCCAGGGACACGGCGGTCTTGAAGAGGATGCCGTTGCGCGCGCCCTTGCCGTTGCCGACCATGATGGCCACGGGCGTGGCGAGGCCCAGGGCACAGGGGCAGGAGATGACCAGCACCGAGATGCCGCGCTCCAGGGCGAAGCCGAGGTCGCGCCCGGCCAGCAGCCAGATGAGGGCCGTCACCACGGCGATGGAGATGACCGCCGGCACAAACACGCCACTGACCCGGTCGGCCACCTTGGCGATGGGGGCCTTCGTGGCCGCCGCGTCGCTGACCATGCGGATGATCTGGGAGAGGGTGGTGTCCTCGCCGACGCGGGTGGCGCGGCAGCGGATGTAGCCGGACTGGTTGACCGTGGCGGCGGAGACCGTGTCGCCCGCGGTCTTGTCCACGGGGATGGACTCGCCGGTCAGGGCGGATTCGTTCACCGCCGTGTCACCCTCCAGCACCACGCCGTCCACCGGGATGGCCTCGCCGGGGCGCACCGCGAAGATATCGCCGGTCTGCACTTCCGTGATGTCCACCTGCCGCTCCTGGCCGTCCACCACGAGGGTGGCGGTCTTGGGCGCGAGCTTCATCAGGGATTTCAGGGCGTCGGTGGTCTTGCCCTTGCTGCGGGCCTCCAGCATCTTGCCCACGGTGATCAGGGTCAGGATCATGGCGGCGGACTCGAAGTAGAACTGATCCATCCAGGCCATGGCCGCCTCCGCGCCGCCGTGCACCTGGGCGTCCGTCATGCGGAAGATGGCGTAGACGCTCCACACGAAGGAGGCGGAGGAGCCCAGGGCCACCAGGGTGTCCATGTTGGGCGCGCGGTGCACCAGCCCCCTGAAGCCGCTGACGAAGAACTTCTTGTTGATCAGCATCACGATGGCGCTGAGGATCATCTGCACGAGGCCCATGGCCACGTGGTTGCCCTCAAACCAGGCGGGGATCGGCCATCCCCACATCATGTGGCCCATGGAGAAGTACATGAGCAGGAGCAGGAAGCCCAGGGAGGCGATGAGGCGCCGCCGGAGCACGGGGGTCTCGTGATCCTTCAGGGCCTCCTCGTCGGCGGCCTGGCGGGCGGTCGGGGAGGCGGCGGCAGAGCCCTTGGGGGACGCGCCGTAGCCCGCGTCCGTCACCGCGCGGATGACGGCGGCCTCGTCGGCGGTGCCCTCCACGCCCATGGAATTGGTCAGCAGGCTGACCGAGCAGGAGGTGACGCCCGGGACTTTGCTGACGGCCTTTTCGACCCGCGCCTGGCACGCGGCGCAGCTCATGCCGGTGACGATGTATTGTTTCATTGAGAAAAAACTCCTATTTCAGAAACTTTTGCAGGGTTGCAATCAGCTCATCCGCGGCTTCGTCCTTGCCGCTGTGGATGTCCTCCACCACGCAGGAGCGGATGTGGCTGGCCAGCAGCTCGCGGCCGAAGGACTGCAGCGCCGCGGTGGCGGCGGCCACCTGGGTGAGAATGTCGGGACAGTAGGCGTCCTTCTCCAGCATGGCGCGGATGCCGCGGATCTGCCCCTCCACGCGGTTGAGCCGGTGGGCGAGGGCCTGCACCTCCTCAGGCGTGCGCTTTTTCTTGCGCGCGCAGCAGCAGGCTTCCTGACGAACCTGGTCAGACATCGCGTTCACTCCCTTCTAGCGAGGGCATTATATACCCTATGGGGGTATATGTCAAGCGAAAAACTTGCTCTGTTCAAACGCGGAGAAAGTGGTATAATAGAGGCACAATTTCCACAGCAAGAGGAGGAGGCAACCTGCCATGCGATTCGGACACTTCGACGATCTCCGCCAGGAGTACGTCATCACCACGCCCCGCACGCCGCTGCCCTGGATCAACTACCTGGGCACGGACGGCTTCTTCAGCTTGGTCTCCAACACGGCCGGCGGCTACAGCTTCTACCGTGACGCCAAGCTGCTGCGGCTGACCCGCTACCGCTACAACAACGTGCCGACGGACAGCGAGGGTCACCGCTTCTATATCAAGGACGGCGATACGGTGTGGAATCCCGGCTGGCAGCCGACCCAGACCGAGCTGGACAGCTACACCTGCCGTCACGGCCTGGGCTACACGGTGATCGAGGGTGCGAAGAACGGCATCGCCGCGACCCAGGAGATGTTCGTGCCCGTGGGCGATCCCTGCGAGGTGATCCGCGTCAAGGTGCAGAACACCACCGGCGCGCCGAAGGAAATCGACCTGTTCAGCTACATCGAGTTCTGCCTGTACAACGCGGTGGACGACGCGAACAACTTCCAGCGCAACTACTCCACGGGCGAGGTGGAGGTCGAGGGCGGCGCGATCTACCACAAGACCGAGTACCGCGAGCGCCGCCGCCACTACACCGTGTTCGCCGCCAACGCGGTGCCGGACAGCTTCGAGACGAGCCGCGACGCCTTCCTGGGCGCGTACCGCTCCGCCGCGAACCCCGCCGCGGTGGAGAACGGCAAGTGCTCAAACTCCATCGCCCACGGCTGGTCGCCGGTGGGGGTGCACCACTTCCACCTGAAGCTGCAGCCCGGCGAGACCCGCAGCCTCGTGTTCGTGCTGGCCTTCATCGAGAACCCGAAGGCGGAGAAGTGGGCCGCGCCCGGCGTCGTCAACAAGACCCGCGCCCACGCCCTGCTGGCCAAGTACGCCACGGACGCCCAGGTGGACGAGGCGCTCTCCGCCCTGCGCGCCTATTGGAAGGGCCTGCTGGAGCGCTTCACCATCACGTCCCCGGACGAGAAGCTCAACCGCATGGTCAACACCTGGCACCAGTACCAGTGCATGGTGACCTTCAACATGAGCCGCAGCGCCTCCTACTATGAGAGCGGCACCGGCCGCGGCATGGGCTTCCGCGACAGCTGCCAGGACCTGCTGGGCTTCGTGCACCTGATCCCCGAGCGCGCCCGCGAGCGCATCCTGGATATCGCCGCCACCCAGTTCGAGGACGGCTCCAGCTACCATCAGTATCAGCCACTGACCAAGAAGGGCAACGCCGACATCGGCAGCGGCTTCAACGACGACCCGCTGTGGCTGGTGGCCGCCACCTGCGCCTACGTGCGGGAGACCGGCGACGAGACCATCCTGGACGAGCAGGTGGCCTTCGACTGCGACCCGAACAACACCGCCACCCTCATGGAGCACCTGCGCCGCTCCTTCGGCTACACCGATACCCACAAGGGCCCCCACGGCCTGCCGCTGATCGGCCGCGCCGACTGGAACGACTGCCTGAACCTCAACTGCTTCTCCGACGAGCCCGGCGAGAGCTTCCAGACCAGCGGCCCCAGCGACGGCCCCGTGGCGGAGAGCGTCTTCATCGCCGGCATGTTCGCCAAGTACGGCAAGGAGTGGGCGGATCTGCTGGAGCTCCGCGGCCTGACAGACGAGGCGGCTGCGGCCCGCGCCTCCGTCGAAAAGATGGAGGACGCGATCCTGCACGGCGGCGGCTGGGACGGCGCCTGGTTCCGCCGCGCCTACGACGCCGAGGGCCACGTGGTCGGCGGCAGGGAGTGCGAGGAGGGCCAGATCTTCATCGAGCCCCAGGGCATGTGCGTCATGGGCGAGGTCGGCCTGAAGACGGGCGAGGCTCTGCAGGCCATGCAGAGCGTGGAGGAGCGGCTGGACACCAAGTACGGCATCGTGCTGCTGCAGCCGGCCTACACCCGCTACCACCTGGAGCTGGGCGAAATCTCCTCCTACCCGCCGGGATACAAGGAGAACGCGGGCATCTTCTGCCACAACAACCCCTGGATCTCCTGCGCCGAGTGCGTGGTGGGCCGCGGCGACCGCGCCTTCCAGGTCTACAGCCGCACCTCGCCCGCCTACATTGAGGACATCAGCGAGATCCACCGCACCGAGCCCTATGTGTACTCCCAGATGATCGCGGGCAAGGACGCGGCCACCTTCGGCGAGGCCAAGAACTCCTGGCTGACCGGCACCGCGGCCTGGACCTTCGTCAACGTGAGCCAGTACATCCTGGGCGTGCAGCCCACGCTGAAGGGCCTGCGCATCGATCCCTGCATTCCCCACACCCTGGGCGGCTTCACGGTGAAGCGCGTCTACCGCGGCGCGGAGTACCGCATCACGGTGGAGAACCCGGACGGCGTGCAGAAGGGCGTGAAGCAGGTCACCGTGGACGGCCAGGCCATCGAGGGCAACGTGCTGCCCGTGGCGAAGGCCGGCAGCGTGTGCGAAGTCCGCGTCGTGATGGGCTAAACAACAAAGGCATAACAAAAGGACGACCTGCGGGCCGTCCTTTTGTTATGCTGTATTCGCTTTCGATTACACCTTGAAGTTCACAGACTTGTCGCCCAGGTCGCTCTTGCCGAAGACATAGTCGTTGCCGGGCAGGATGGCGTTGAGCAGGATGCCCACCAGGGAGGCGACCGCCAGGCCGGACAGGGAGATTTTCACGCCGCCGATGGTGAAGGCGATGGCGCCGACGCTGGAGAAGGCGATGCCCAGGGCCAGGGACATGATCAGGGCCGCGATGATGACGTTGCGGCTCTTGGTGAAGTCCACCTGGTTTTCCACCACGTTGCGCACGCCGACCGCGGAGATCATGCCGTAGAGGATCAGGGACACACCGCCGATGGTGGCAGCGGGCATGCAGTAGATCAGGGCGGCGAACTTGGGGCAGAAGGAGAAGACGATGGCCAGCACGGCGGCCATGCGGACGACCGAGGGGTTGTACACGCCGGTCAGGGCCAGCACGCCGGTGTTCTCGCCGTAGGTGGTGTTCGCGGGTGCGCCGAACATGGCGGCCAGGGAGGTGGCCAGGCCGTCACCCAGCAGGGTGCGGTGCAGGCCGGGGTCTTCCACGAAGTTCTCGCCGACGGTGGAGGAGATGGCGCACATGTCGCCGATGTGCTCCATCATGGTGGCGATGGAGATCGGGACCATGGCGACGATGGTGGAGATGATCAGGGAGCTGTCAGCCTTGCCGAAGAGGGAGAAGACGGTTTCCTCGGTCTTGAAGGGCAGGCCGATCCAGGCCGCTTCCTTGACGGGGGTGAAGTCCACCAGGCCGCACAGGGCCGCCACCGCGTAGGAGCCGACGACGCCCAGCAGGATCGGGATGATCTTGACCATGCCCTTGCCCCAGATGTTGCAGATGACCACGATGACCACGGCCAGCAGGGCGATCCACCAGTTGGTGGCGCAGTTGTTGATGGCGCTGTTGGCCAGGGTGATGCCGATGCAGATGATGATGGGGCCGGTCACGATCGGCGGGAAATACCGCATGACGCGGTTGGGGCCGAAGGCCTTAAAGAGGAGGGACACGACCACGTAGACCAGGCCGGCGCACAGCACGCCCAGGCCGGCGTAGGGGATCCAGGCGTTGGAGGGTGCGTCCGGCAGGCCGGCCTGCACCAGGGTGCGCACCGCAGCGTAGCCGCCCAGGAAGGCGAAGGAGGAGCCCAGGAACGCGGGCACCTTGCGTCCGGTGATCAGGTGGAACAGCAGCGTTCCCAGACCCGCGAACAACAGTGTGGCGCTGATGGACAGCCCGGTGAGCGTCGGCACGAGCACGGTCGCGCCGAACATGGCGAACATGTGCTGGAAGCCCAGCAGCGCAAACTTGCCTGTGGACAGTTTCTCGTTTTGATTCTTCATGATGTCCTTCCTTCCTGTCGCTTGAGTCACATCGGTTCATCTATGTTCACCGGCGGAGGCCGGATCCCATCATTCGTAGAGGGCGACGCCGTCGTCGCCGTCGATCTCGGTCACACGCACGCCCACGCGCTCGGTGTGCGAGGTCGGGATGTTCTTGCCCACGAAGTCCGCCCGGATGGGCAGCTCGCGGTGGCCGCGGTCGATGAGCACCGCCAGCAGGATGCGCTGGGCGCGGCCCTGGGCGAGAATGGCCTCCATGGCGGCGCGGGCGGTGCGGCCGGTGTAGACCACGTCGTCCACCAGCACCACGGTGCGGCCGGTCACGTCCTCGGGGAGGCTGGCCCCGCCGACCCTCGGCTGATCCGCGATGCGGGTCAGGTCGTCGCGGTAGAGGGTGATGTCCACCTCGCCCACGGGGACGGTCACGCCCTCGTAGCGGGAGATGGTGTCGGCCAGGCGCTGGGCCAGCGGGACGCCGCGGCGGCGGATGCCCACCAGGAGGACGTTTTCCAGCGGCTCCAGGCGCTCGATGATTTCGTGCGCCATGCGGTTGACCGCGCGCTGCATGGCCGCGCTGTCCATGAGCTGGGCCTTGAGCTGGCCGGGCTTGGTCTCTGTCATAGGAGGTGCTCCATTCTGGGTCATTCGTGAAGCCGTTTGGTCTTTCTGCAGGGGTTCCGCGCCTGCGGGCGCGGGCAGGGGGCTTTGCGATCGCCCCCTGCACCCCTTCGCGTCGCTCTTGTTTGAGCTTTTGGACTCGCGGGCAGAAAAGAAGAAACGCCTTTTCCGCTGGATTGGCGGAAAAGGCGCAGTTTTGCTCATGCTATGTCACCGGACATGCGGGAATGCTTGGCCCTGTCTGGTGTTCCATCGCCGCTTCGCCTTTCCAGCCTCTCTGTGCTGTCCTTAAAGGGGTCGCTTGGATGACCGTGCGCAGTATAGCATAGTTCCGTGGGTTTGTAAAGAGCAAATCCGGAACGACAATCAGCCAATTCTTCTCAGAACAGGTCGATTGTGCAACGAAAAGATGACAAAATGTTTAACTTCAGCGCAGCATGTAGGCCAGCGTCAGGGCGTAGGTGTTCTTCAGGCCGTCGATGTGGGTGCGCTCGTAGCCGTGGCTGTTGGCGGTGCCGGGGCCGATGGCGGCGTGGCGGATGTCGTAGCCGGCCAGCACGGAGGCGTCGCCGTCGGTGCCGTAGTGGGGGGTGAAGATGTCCATCACATAGTCGATGCCGCAGCGGATGGCGGTCTCCCGCAGCTCGCTGGTCATCTCCCAGTGGTAGGGGAAGCGGGAGTCCTTGGCAAAGATGGACACCAGGTGCTCCTCGGAGTTCTGCTCGGGGCCGGTGGGGGCGATGTCCAGGGCCAGGTAGTCCTTCACGCCCTCGGGCAGGTAGGTAGTGCCGTGGCCGATCTCCTCATACATGGCGAAGTAGGCCAGCACCTTGCGGGGCAGGGCGACCTTGTTTTCCTTGATATACTTCATGGCGGCCAGCAGCACGGCGGCGCAGGCCTTGTCGTCCACGAAGCGGCTCTTGATGTAGCCGTTGGAGATGGTCATGCGGGTCTCCAGGGCGATGATGTCGCCGGTCTCCACGCCCAGGGCGCGGGTGTCCTCGGCGCACTTCACCGGCTCGTCCAGCACGACGCACACATTCTTGCGGTAGTCGCTGAGGGTGGTGCGCAGCTCCTCCTCGGTGACGTGGATGGAGTTAGGCGTGCGGCAGACGGTGCCGGTGTAGACCTTGCCGTCCCGGGTGTAGACGCGCACGTTTTCCTCCAGGCAGTACAGCGGATAGAGGCCGCCGACGGAGCACACGTTCAGCGTGCCGTCCGCGTTGATGTGGCGCACCATCAGGCCGATGTCGTCCAGGTGCGCGCTGACGACCAGGGGATTGCCCTCGCCGCCCAGGTCAGCGATGACGCCGCCCTTGTGGGTGACTGTCACGGGGAAGCCGAGGCGCCCGATCTCGCCGACGACGTAGTCCTGGATCTCCCGGAACTGGCTGGTGGTGGAATCGATGGCAAGCAGGCGGCGGAATTGGTCGAGGCAGTACGCCTCGTCAAAGGCAAAGGTATTGGATGCGCTCATGAGCGATAGACTCCCTTCAGTATGTGATCACAGATGGATGATATCCCGAAACCGCAGTCATCTTAGCACGAATGCCAGAATTGTGCAAGCCCGCGCCCGCAGGCGCGGAATCTCCCTGCTGCCATAAAAAACAGCTCAAGAATAAAGATGCGGCCCGAAGGTTTCCAAAGGGCGATCGGAAAGCCCTTTGGTCGCCGCCCGCAGGCGGCGAAATCCCCTGCTGCATAGAATGTATTCAATCTGAATGATAAAACCCTATCTGTCGTAAGTTGATGGTTCTACTTTCCCATGTGGGAAAGTAGCAAAGGACACCGGGGGACACGTTGCGACGTGTGTCCCCCGGACCCCCCGCACACGCTTTTGGTCGTATGCGCGAACAATCGTATGGAAAGCCAAATACTCATAGAATAACCCCTGTAGCCAAATAAAACAGCTCAACCCAAAGGATGCGGCCCGAAGGTTTCCAAAGGGCTCGGAGCGCTCGGAAAACTCCATGTTATGGAGTTTTCAGCGGAGAGCGGGCGGCAGCCCCGGACCGATCGGAAAGCCCTTTGGTCACCGCCCGCAGGCGGCGAAATCCCCTGCGCATAGAGAGGAAACTCCTCTGTCAGAAAAGTAAAGATTGATATGAAATTGTCATTTGAAAAATCTGCAAAAAATGTCACGGCTGGCAGGATATTGACCAAATACGTGGAATCATACCAGATAGAAAACCTGCCCCATAGACAACATCACACCCGAAGGAGGCTTCACGATGGAACTCGGCACGATTTCCGACATGATCCTGAAAAATACCATGGTGCTCAACGCCCAGCCCAAGTGGACGTTCGGCAAGAACACCTGCAATACTTATGAAGTCTATGCGGCCTACTTCAAGGCGGCAGACGGCAGCCTGATCCCCTCCTGGCCGATCCTGGAGATCATCGAGAAGGACGAGGCCCTCACGATGCTCTTCTCCATCACCCTGCTGCGCGAGGCCGTGCGCCAGACCAAGGAGATCAGCCTGCGCGTGAAGTCCAATCTGACCCTCTCGCTCAACCTGCTGCCCAAGTTCGCCGAGAGCGACAACTTTGTGGAGCAGGTGCGCACCTGCCTGAACGACTTTGACCTGGAGGCCAAGCGCCTTCAGTTCGAGGTCAGCGAGCTGCAGGACATCAACGACGACGGCTGCCGCAACCTGAACATCATCCACGACGAGCTGGGCGTGGCCCTGGTGATGGGCAACTTCGGCACCTCGCGCACGAACATGCCGCTGCTGCGCCGCATCCACTTCGACGGTCTGGAGCTGGACCGCAGCTATGCCGCCCAGATCCCGGAGGACGAGCTGACCTGCAAGATCGCCATCGCCATCCAGCACATGGCCCACACCATCGATATGTTCCTGTGCGCCAAGGGCATCGAGACCCAGGATCAGTTCGAGTTCTTCGAGGAGATCGGCACCTTCAAGGGCCAGGGCTCGCTGATCAGCCCGCCCATGACCATGGAGGAGATGGAGAAGTACGTGAAGCTCTACGCCCTGCCGATGGGGCATAAGTGATACCCTTTTCGACGCTGCGAAGGGGTCCCGGGGGCTCAGAGCGCCCGGAAAACTCCATGTTATGGAGTTTTCAGCGAAGAGCGGGCGGCAGCCCCGGATCGATCGCAAAGCCCCCGGGTCGGCCCGCAGGCCGAAACCTCTTTTTGAAAGATAACCATAAATGAGAATCGTATCAACAGCAACAGGGCTGCTGCACTTTTTGTTCGTGCAGCAGCCCTGTTTTAGTGCAGAGGGGACAGACAAGCGCCGCCCGCAATCACTGCGTCCGCTCGCCGGTGAGGGCGAGGGTGTTCATCATCTGGC
Source organism: uncultured Eubacteriales bacterium (assembly GCA_902790495.1). Taxonomy (GTDB): domain Bacteria; phylum Bacillota; class Clostridia; order Christensenellales; family Aristaeellaceae; genus RUG11272. The sequence goes on along the minus strand of CADASK010000036.1, from coordinate 22,056 downwards.
TGATCCGCGCGCCGAAGCCCTCGGCACCCTCGACCGTGTACTGGGCCGCGGCCACGATGGAGCCGCCCGGCGCAGGGATGACGTACACCGTTTGCAGCAGATCGGGCATCCGGTCGGTGCCCTTCTCGCGGGAGGCGTCGATCACGGTGCAGTCGCCCGCGTTCTGCAGGGTGCGGTGCTCCCGGATGACCTCGTACGCGCCGGAGAGGGATGCGCTGACGGCGTCGGCGGCAGCCTCGGCGTCCTGGGGCGTGAAGGTCACCTCCAGGCGGTTGAGGGGCTGCTGCGGGTCGTCGTAGAAGGAGATGAAGCATTCCCGGCCCCCTTCGCTGAGGCGGAGGAAGCTCTCGTAGTCGTAATCCATCTCAATGCCGAGGCTGTCGTTGACGATGTGCTCGCAGCGGATGGTCTCCTCCATGCCCTCCAGCACGACGGTGGCTTCAAACCGTTCCCCGTTCTGCCTCGCGGTCTGGCTGGAGACATACACCCAGCCGGCCGCGCCCGGAAGGCTGATCACGGCCCAGCTGCCCTCGGTCTTCAGCACGGGCACCAGGGTGTTGGGCTCCAGCAGCGCGAGGCGGGGGGCCGCGGTGTCGTTCCAGGCGTAGACCGGCGTGGGATCCTCTGTGAGGAACCAGCCGGGGTCGACGCCCAGGTCAGCGGTCTGGACGTAGCCCGCCTGGCTGCTGTCCACGTCGTCGGAGAGAAAGCAGGCGGCCCAGCCGTCCTCCCCGGGCTGCACGATGATGATGTCGCCGAAGCTCAGGGTTTTCACCGTGGCGGCGGAAGCGCTTGGCTCCTGATGGACGGGCAGCGCTTCGCACAGCACCACGGCCGACAGGCCGAACTGTCCCTCGCCGGCGGGCGGAAAGATCTGCGCCGATGACGTGCCCATGGATCCAAACGCCAGCGTCAGTGCCAGCACCAGTGCCAACCAGCCATGCTTTTTCATGGATCTGACCTCCTGTTGTCTGTTTTCTATCCAACGGCGCACAGCCCCTTTTTGCTGCGCAATGCCTTTGTTTCCGTCAAGGTTCGGCGGCCGCGGTGTCGTAGAGGGCCTCCAGCGCCTCAATCGTCACGGAGCCGACCTGGTTGTACACCACCTCGCCTGAGCGGTTCAGGACAATGGTCTGGGGCAGGGTGGCGCTTCCGTTGACGAGGCGGAACAGCCGCTCGTCCTCCGTGTCCGTCGCGAAGGGGATGGTGTAGCCCTTGTCCGCCAGGTAGGCGGCCGGGTCGTCGGTCACCAGGGCGGAGTGGATGGCCAGCACGGCCGCGTCGGCCTTCTCCCGGGCCAGGACGTCAAAGAAAGGCAGCTCATGGACGCAGGGCGTGCACCAGGTCGCCCACAGGTTGATGAAGACGACCTCCCCGCGGTGCTCCGCCAGGTGGAAGACGCTGCTGTCCAGGCAGTCCGCGGTGAAATCCTCCAGCTGCTGGCCGACCTCCCAGCCGACGGGGGCGTCGCTTTCCCAGCGCGGTTCCGTTTCCTTTGCGCTGGCGGGGTCGAGCACGTTGAACCACAGCAGGGCGAAGCAGAGCACCGCCAGGGCCGCGCCCCAGAGCGCCCGGCCGAGGGCCTTTTGCTTTCGATGGGCTTCCGGGGCTGTTTCCTTTCCGGGGAGCTCCGGGGCCATCAGCGTGAGCTTCCCGGCCTGCAGGGAGATGGCGCCCTGGCTGCAGTGCGCCATGCACTTCCCGCAGTGGATGCACTCGCGGTCGCCCACGCTGCGGATGTCCATCTCGCAGTGCCGCACGCAGGCGCCGCACTGGCTGCAGCGGTTCGGGTCGACCCGGACGCCGACGACGCTGAAGCGGTTGAACAGGCCGTAGATCGCGCCCAGCGGGCACAGGAAGCGGCAGAAGGAGCGGTAGCAGAACACGCAGGCCAGGCCGACGACCAGCATGATCACGTATTTTTGGGTGAACAGGACGCCCAGCATACCGAAGAAATCCCGGTGCGTCGGCAGGAGGCCCATGGCCCCCTCCAGCGTGCCCGCCGGGCAGATGTACTTGCAGAAGGCGGGCAGCGGCATGTCCTGGGCCAGGCCGTACCATAGGGGCAGGGCGATGACGAACACCGCCAGCACAATGTACTTCAGCCAGGTCAGCGCCCGGGTCACGGCGGATTTCCTGAGCTTGGGCGTCGGGAGCTTGTGCAGCAGCTCCTGCAGCCAGCCGAGGGGACAGAGCCAGCTGCAGACCGTCCGGCCGAGCATCACGCCGCAGAGCAGCAGGATGCCCAGGACGTACCAGCCCGCCCGGTGGCCTGTGGAGGCCAGGGCGTTCTGCAGCGCGCCCAGCGGGCAGGCGGCCACCGCGCCGGGGCAGGAATAGCAGTTGAGGCCCGGGACGCAGAGCGCCTTGGCGGGGCCCCGGTAGATCTCGCCGGTCACGAAGCCCTTCAGGTGCGCGTTGTACAGCAGCGCGCTGTAGACCTGGACCAGCCGCCTAGTCGTCGGGCGGTGGCGCTGCCACCAGGTTTCCCGTCTCATCTTATCCAAGGCCGATACACTCCGTACAGATGTTGATCGCCTTCAGCAGCACGTCGCGCAGGCTGCCGTTCAGCGCACCTAAGACAATAAACACCGCGGCGGCTGCCAGCAGGACGAGCCGGACGGCGTGGATGTTTTTGGCTGACGGCACCCGGACAGGCATGCTGTCCTTCTCCGCCCTGCTGCGGTCGCTGTCCCCGCCGTGGACACCCAGCAGCGGCCCCGCAGCCGCCATGACCGCGACGGACCACAGCAGCGGGCGCACGCGCAGAAGCTGCGCCTCCACGAGCTCCGGGGTGTACACCGCCGCCAGCGGGTCTTCCGCCCTGCGGACAGCGCCCTCCTGCCAGATCCGGATGGCCCCGGCACAGAGCAGCACGGTCAGCGCCGTCAGCAGCACCGCAAAAAGCACCCGATAGGCTTTTCTCCACGCCATGCCGGACCCTCCTTCACTCTATATATGGATGATGTGTCTTACTGCTCCATGGCTTGCAGCGCTTCGGCAATCTTCTCGCCGCACTTTTCAAGGAACGCGCCGATGACAGGATCGTCTGTCCAACGCTGGAGCCCGGCGCGGATGAGGCTGGTGAGCGGCTGAATGTCCGTCTGCGCCGCGCCGATCCTGCGCAGGGCAAAGACCGCCACGGGGTTCTCTGCCGTTAGCGTGAGCTCTTCCGCAGGCGCGTCATAGCCATCCGGCACTTTGAGGATGTGGGCCGTGTAGCTGCCGGGCTCCATCGTGAAGACGGCTGTGCCTTCGGCGTCCGTGGGGCTCACCACGCACAGGGTGTCCGAGCAGAACTGCACCATGGCCCCGGCGAGGGGCACAGCGTCCGCCGCGTCCCGCACCAGGACGGTGTAGGTGATGGCGGAGGCGCTGACGGCCGGAGCGCCCCATGGGCTCAGCCGGGGCTGTTCCGCGGCGGCATACCCCGCCGGGAGCGCGGCAGCCATCTGGACCGCCAAAAGGAACGCCAGAGCTTTTCTCATCATGCTTCCTCCTCGGGACACCGCGCCGGCAGAGCGTCAGCGACACGCTGCCGGCCCTGGATCTGAGGATCATGATACTACGTTTGACGGGTGAAATCAATCCTCAGGGACACCTCTCAGCGGAAGACGGCTGCCGGCTCGCTGAGCAACACGCGAAAGTGAAAAAAGCGAGACGCTTTCATGCGAAAGGTCTCGTCTGGGGTCTTCTGTTGGTCACTCCACCACGATGCGCGGGTGCTTCTTGCTGGGGCGGTACATCACGAACCGGCGGCCGATGCACTGGATGGGCTCCGCGCCCAGCTCCTCGCAGAGGGCCACGAGGGCCTCCCGAGCGCTCAGCGGCGCGCCCTGCTGCACGCAGCCCTTGATCAGCTCGCGGGCCTCCAGGGCGTCGTCGGCCTGCTGCACGGTGCCGGGCACAATGCCGTCCTTGCCGATGTAGAGAATGGTTTCCATGGTGTTGGCCATGCTGCGGAGCATGGCGCGCTGCTTGCCTGTCATTGGTTTATTCTCCTTTGTTTTCGTCCGATATCATATGCACGTTGAGGTGCGGATAGGTCATGGCCACGCCCTTGCACGCAAAGGCGCCGTAGAGCGCCTCGTTCACCTCATACTTGGTGGCCCAGAACACCGCGGCGTCGCACCAGCAGAAGATGCTGTAGATGATGGCGCTGTCGCCGTAGCTCTCCAGATGCACAATAGGCTCCGGCGTTTTCGCGACGGCCTGCACATGGCTGAGGGCGTCCAGCACGGCCTCGCGCACCGCCTCGGGGCTGCTGGCGTAGGAGGCGGAGACCGTCAGCTCGATGCGGCGCTGGGGGCTCATGGAGTAGTTGATCACCTGGGAGGTGGTCAGGTTCTTGTTGGGCACGAAGATGACGCGGCCGTCCGCCGCACCGAGGCGGGTGTACATGGCGCTGATGTCCTGCACGGTGCCGGAGATGCCGTTGTATTCGACAAAGTGGCCGACCTCGAAGGGGTTGGTGGCCATGATGATGATGCCGCCGGCCAGGTTGGCGAGGATGTCCTGCAGGGCCAGCGACAGGGCGATGCCGATGACGGAGAACACCGCCACGAAGGAGGTCAGCGGGATGCCGGCCACGTTGGCGGCGAGCATCACCACGATGAAGTCCAGCACGAAGCGCACGATCAGCTTGATCATGCTGGTGCTGCGCTGGCGCGCGACGTCCTTCTGGTCGATGCGCTTCTGGATCAGCGCGGTAATAATCCGCACGATCACCAGGCCGAACAGCAGGGTGATGCCGGCGTAGATCAGCTGGGTGTGATCCAGGCTCTTGGCGAGGGCGACGTAGCCCTCCACGTCCTCGGGGCTGATGGTGGCGCTCATGGACACACCGCCTTTCGCGGGAGAGATGGCCCATCATAGCACAGATGGGCTGTTTTGGCAACGCCGGATTTCGCCGCCTGCGGGCGGCGACCAAAGGGCTTTCCGATCGCCCTTTGGAAACCTTCGGGGACAAATCCTTCCTTTTACGCCATAGCCTCAAGGGTTTCCCGGATGCCCTGCTCGAAGGTGTGGCGGGGGAGGAAGCCGGTGTCCCGGGTGAGGGGCGTCAGGTCGGCCTGCAGGTGCATCACCTGGCCAGGGCTGTAGGGCACCTCGCCGAAGCCCAGACGCGCGCCGGGGGCACAGGCGTCGCGGAGAATCTCGAAGTATTCCCGCAGGGGCCTGGCCTGACCGCTGCCCAGGGGATAGACCGCGCCGTCCCGCCCGCGCAGGGCCGCCAGCCACAGGGCCTCCGCCGCGTCCGCGCTGTAGATGTAATCCCAGAGCTGCTCCCCGGGGGTCAGGGCAGGCGTACCGCCCTCGCGCAGGGTGCGGATCATCATCGGGATGGCGTAGGTCGGGGCGTCGTTCGGCCCGTAGACGCTGAGGATGCGCAGCCAGACGTGGGCCATGCCCGCCTGCCGCGCGGCCTCGCGGGTCAGCTGGCCCGCGCAGAGCTTCGCCGCCCCGTAGCAGGTCAGCGGATGGCAGGGCGTGTCCGCCCGGATGAGGCCCTCCACGCGGCCGTGCTCGGCCTGGGAACCCGCGCCGACGAACACGCTGCAGCCCAGGGCGGCGGCCGCCTGCGCCGCGGCGACGCTGGCCGGGAGGTTCTGCGCCTGCAGCGCGGGGTTCTGCCGGTCCTTGCCGACGGCGCCCTGCCAGCCGAGGTGGAAGAAGGCGTCCGCACCGCCGGGAATCAGCTCCGGCAGGCGGGAGATGTCCCGGAGGCCGCAGAGCACGGGTGTCGCACCCTCCGGCAGAGTGGCGCGCCGGGGGCTGTCGGGCCGCACCACGGCATACACCGCCACGCCGTGGCCGATGAGGCAGCGCACGAGGGCCGAGCCGACCACGCCGGTCGGGCCGGTGACCACCGCGCGTCGAATGCTTCTCTCCGTCATGCTTCCTCCTTGCCGGTGTGATCTCTGCGCCGGAAGGCCCAGAGCTTGTTGAGCACGAAATTCAGCGGGATGGTGACGATCAGCGTCAGCAGGGTCACGGCCCAGTAGGGCAGACCCCAGCCCTGCATCCACAGCTTGAGGACGGGCGCGAGCACCAGGCCGGTGAAGCCGTAGCTGGCCACCGACTTGAAATACCCGGCCCAGGAGCGCACGGGCTTGCCGCCCTCGCCAAAGACGAAGCGGCTGTTCCAGTAGTAGGCGTTGGTAACGCTGATCACGAAGCCGATGGCCGTGACCACCACCACGCGCACGGCCTCGCCGGTGACGCCGCTGAGACCGAGGCCCCGCAGCAGGGAGGCCGCGCCCTCGAAGGAGGTGTCCCGGAAGACCACGTAGTAGCCCAGCATTTCGATGGCGTACTGGATGAGGGTGTTGCTCACGCCCACCAGGCCGAAGCGGATGAACTGACCGAGGAAGGCGAAGGGCGTGCCCTGGACCTTGGCCTCCAGCCAGGTGATAGGTTTTTTCTTCATCATATTGAGTGAAACTGGTTTTTCCGTTGTTACAGGAGGATTCCGCGCCTGCGGGCGCGGGCAGGGGGCTTTGCGATCGCCCCCTGCACCCCTTCGCTCGCCGCCTTGGTGGCGTGCATCAAAGGGCTGTAGCTTTGAGGATAGTCTCAGCCATATAGCCGAGCTTCGCCTCATCCATCCCCGGATAGACCCCGACCCAGAAGGTATCCCGCATGATCCGGTCGGTGACATCCAGCGGCCCGACCACGCGGTAGGCGTCCGTGCCGCGCAGGCTGTCAAAGCACGGATGGCGGATCAGGTTGCCGGAGAAGAGCATGCGGGTCTGCACGTTGGCGGCCTCGATCTTCCGCACCACCTCGTTGCGGCTCAGCCCGCTGCCCTCGCGCACGGTGATCAGGAAGCCGAACCAGCAGGGGTCGCTGTTCGGCGCGGCCTCGGGCAGGATCAGCCGATCCTCCGCGGGGGCCAGCAGGGCGCGCAGGGTGGCCCAGTTCTCCCGGCGCTTTTGGGCGAAGGCCGGGAATTTCTTCAGCTGCTCCACGCCGATGGCGGCCTGCAGGTCGGTCACCTTCAGGTTGTAGCCGAGGTGGCTGTAGACGTACTTGTGATCGTAGCCCGCAGGCAGCTCGCCGTACTGGCCGTCGTAGCGGTGGCCGCAGAAGTTGTCGTGGCCGGAGGGGCAGATGCAGTCGCGGCCCCAGTCGCGCCAGCTGAGCAGCAGGCGGTGCAGCAGGGGATCGTTGGTGTAGACCGCGCCGCCCTCGCCCATGGTCATGTGGTGCGGCGGGTAGAAGGAGGAGGTGCCAATGTGGCCCCAGGCGCCGGTCTTGCGGGTTTCACCCCCGATGGTGTACAGGGAGCCGAGGGCGTCGCAGTTGTCCTCGATCAGCCAGAGGGCGTGCCGGTCACAGAAGGCTTTGACCGCCGCCAGGTCGAAGGGATTGCCCAGGGTGTGGGCGAGCATCACGGCCTTGGTCTTCGGGGAGAGGGCGGCCTCCAGGCGGCTCACGTCGATGTTGTACTGCGGCAGCGTCACGTCCACGAACACGGGCACCGCGCCAAACTGCAGGATCGGCGCGACGGTGGTGGGGAAGGCACAGGCCACGGCGATCACCTCGTCGCCCCGGCGGATGGCGCGCTCGCCCAGCTCGGGGGAGGTCAGCGCCATGAAGGCCAGCAGGTTGGCCGAGGAGCCGGAGTTGACCAGGTGGCAGTACCGCACGCCCAGGTAGTCTGCCAGGCCCTTCTCCATCGCCTCGGAGAAGCGGCCGGTGGTCAGCCAGAAGTCGAGGGCGGCGTCGGTGAGGGCGGTCATCTCCCGCTCGTCAAAGACGCGGGAGGCGTAGGCCACGCGGTCGCCGGGCTCGAAGGGCTTTTGGGGCGCGTGAAACTGGCGGTAATAGTCCGCGACCATGGCCTTGATGGCTTCGCGGGCTTCGGCTTCGGTCTTCCAGGTCATCGTGCGGCCTCCTTGAGGTAGGTGTCGATCTCGCGGTCCATCTCGGCGGGGATGTCGCCGTCCGCCTGCCAGACGCGGGTGAAGGCGCAGGTCTCCGCCACCGCGCGGCGGATGTCCCACACGGGCTTCCAGCCCAGGGTGCGGGCGATCTTCTCACAGTCCAGGCGCAGGAAGGCAGCCTCGTGCGGGGCGCTGCCGGACTGTGGCGGCGAGACGCGGGCAAAGCCCTCGCCCCAGGCCGCGCCGAAGAGATCCGCCAGCTCGCCCGTGGACGCGCAGCCCTCCGCGCCGGGGCCGACGTTGTACCAGCCGGCCAGGGCGGGATCCCACCACTGGCGCATGGCGATGAGCAGGTAGGCGCTCAGGGGCTCCAGCACGTGCTGATAGGGGCGGACGGAGCCGGGGTTGCGCACCTCGACGGGCTTGCCCTGCAGGGCGGCGCGCACACAGTCCGGCACGATGCGGTCCGCGGCCCAGTCGCCGCCGCCGATGACGTTGCCGGCCCGCGCCGTGGAGACGGGGCACACATCCCGGAAGAAGGAGGCGGCGTAGCTGTGGGTCACCAGCTCCGAGCAGCTCTTGCTGTTGGAGTAGGGGTCGTAGCCGTCCAGCGGGTCGTCCTCCCGGCAGGGCACGCCGTCCTCGCGGTTGAGGTAAACCTTGTCGGTGGTCACGTTGAGCAGGCTCTTCACGCCGCCGTCCAGGCGCACGCACTCCAGCAGGTTCACAGTGCCCATCACGTTGGTCTCAAAGGTCTCCCGCGGCATGCGGTAGCTCTCGCGGACGATGGGCTGGGCCGCCAGGTGGATGACGATCTCAGGCCTGGCCATGGCGAAGGCCGCGGACAGGGCGGCGAAATCGCACACGCTGCCGCGGATGTCGGTCATCCGGCCGGAGAGGCCTGCGCGGTCGAAGAGGTTCGGATGGGTGGGCGGATTCAGCGCAAAGCCGGTGACGTCCGCGCCGAAACCGGTGAGCATGCGGCAGAGCCAGCTGCCCTTGAAGCCGGTGTGGCCGGTGACGAGGATGCGCTTTCCGCGGTAAAAGGATTTGAGATCCATGAATGCAACTCCTGTGTTACAAATCTGTTGCAGGGGGTTCCGCGCGGGGCTTTGCGGTCGGTCCGGGGCTGCCGCCCGCTCTCCGCTGAAAACTCCATAACATGGAGTTTTCCGGGCGCTCCGAGCCCCTTGCAACCCTTCGCCCTGCCTCTTTAAGTTGAACAATAATAGAGAGTTATACTCTTCTCAAATAGAACTTCCCAATTGAAGCGCATGCCGCGAAGGGGTCCCGGGGGCGATCGCAAAGCCCCCGGGTCGGCCCGCAGGCCGAAACCTCTTTTGAAAGAAGAAGCTTTCTTACCTGAGAATAGTATTAGTCCTCCCAGCTCTTCCACGGGGCGGCGCCGGTGGCCCAGAGCTTTTCGAGCATGTCCTTCTCGCGTTTGTTGTCCATGCACTGCCAGAAGCCGTGGTGGGAGTAGCTCATCAGCTGGCCCTCCTCCGCCAGGCGCTGCAGGGTGTCGCGCTCGAACACGGTCTCGTCGCCCTGGATATAGTTGAACACCTCCGGCTGCAGCACCATGAAGCCCGCGTTGATGGGCGTGCCGTCGGTCAGCCCCTTCTCGCGGAAGGAGTGCACGGCGTTGTCGCCGCCGATGTCCAGCACGCCCTTCTGCTGCTGCAGGATGACGCTGGTCAGGGTGGCCAGCTTGCGGTGGCTGTGGTGGAAGCGCTCCAGGTCGGCGATGTTTACGTCGCATACGCCGTCGCCGTAGGTCAGCATGAAGGGCTCGTCGCCGATGTAGGGCTGGATGCGCTTCACGCGGCCGCCGGTCATCGTGTGCAGGCCGGTGTCCACCACCGTGACACGCCAGGGCTCGGTGTGCATGTTGTGCACGATCATCTTGTTGCCCTGGGTGAAGTCGAAGGTGATGTCGCTGGTGTGCAGGAAGTAGTCGGCGAACCACTCCTTGACCACGTGCTGCATGTAGCCGGCACAGATCACGAAGTCGTTGTAGCCATAGTGGGAGTAGCCCTTCATGATGTGCCAGAGGATCGGCATGCCGCCGATGTTGATCATAGGCTTGGGCTTGTACTGGCTCTCCTCGGAAAAACGCGTTCCGAAACCGCCGGCCAGGATCACGACTTTCATCCCGGAAGCCTCCTCTCCGCTGATGTCGCTGGAAACAATGTCATCATTGTAACACCCGGAAAAGGATTTGTAAACCTTTTGCCCCAGGACTTCGCGGAGGACCTCATCCGTCAGCCCGCCAGCGGGCTGCCACCTTCCCCAAAGGGGAAGGCTTGATTGCTTTGCGAAGGCCGAACTTAAGACCGGGGTGATCGTAACGATTCTGCCGCGCCAGCCCTCTCAGTCTCGCTTCGCTCGACAGCTCTCCCAGAGGGAGAGCCAAGACTTAACGCCCACAGTCATACAAACATCAAAAGTAGCTGCCAAAACAAGAGCGGCGGGCGAAGGCGCCCGGAAAACGCCATGTTATGGCGTTTTCAGCGGAGAGCGGGCGGCAGCCCCGGACCGACCGCAAAGCCCCTGACCCGCGCCCGCAGGCGCGGAATCCCCTTTAACAAAAACGCCGCCGCAGACAAATCTGCCTGCGGCGGCATTCGATGTGCCTGGAACCTCAGGTTCCCGCATAGAGCCGGGTCTGGGTGGCCTGACCGGCGATGCCGTCCTCCTTCAGCCCCTGGGAGCGCTGATACACAATCACAGCCTCCTCGGTCAGCTTGTTGAAGTATCCGGACACGGGGCCCTGGTAGAAGCCCAGCGCCTTCAGCCGGTTCTGCAGCTTGGTCACGTCCTTGCCGTTGGAGCCCAGCTTCAGCTTGGGATAGACCTTCGCCTTCACGTTGGCAATGGCCTTGCCGCCGGAGAGCACCTCGAGGGTGGAGCTGCCCACAATGCCGTCGGCGGGCAGGTTGTTGGCGCGCTGGAAGGCGCGGACTGCCTCGGTGGTCTTCGGGCCATAGGTGCCGTCCACCTTCACGGTGAAGCCCAGGGCATTCAGCGCGCGCTGGATGGCGCGCACGGCGGCGCCGGTGCTGCCCTCGCCATAGCGGCCTTCCTTCGCGGTGTTGTCCATGCTGGCGGTGCCGAACATCTTGGTCATGGTGCGGCGGCCCACCTTGCCGTCGGCCTTCAGGCCGTTGGCGGTCTGGTAGCGCACCACCGCGTCCACGGTAGACTTGCCGTAGACGCCGTCCACGTTCAGGTCGGCATAGCCCAGGTCATTCAGCTTCTGCTGGATGGTGCGCACAGCGGTGCCGCGCGAGCCAAGCTTGTACACCGTCGCGGCCATCGCGGGCGCGCAGGCGCATACGACCAGAGCCAGACACAGAACCAGCGCAGCAAACTTCTTCATGTGAGAACGCCTCCTCAAATCGGTCGGGTTAAGAAACAAACAGTGCAGCAGAATCAAATCTCAGGCGCGGGCCTCAGTCTCCGCCCAGCTTCGTGGCGGCGAAATAGCCGAGGGCGAAGGTGACGAGGGAGGCCAGCAGGATGCCCCAGCCGGTGCCCATCGCGTAGATGGATTTGTCCATCAGGATCACCACGGGGGAGGCCACCACCATGCCGAGAATCGCGCAGTAGGTGTAGCCCTTCCACTTCTTCAACAGCACCTCGATCAGCTTCGCGATGCCGAACAGGCCGATCAGGATGCCGATGCCGAAGGGGATCAGGATCAGCACACTGTGGCCCACCGCCGCCCAGTCGCGGGCGGGCAGGGCGTTCTTGAACATGCCGCCCAGGGTGTCCACCACGATGGGGTTGTAATAGCCCAGGATCTTCAGCATCATGGAGCCGGAGATGCCGGGCACCACCATCGACGCGGAGGAGAGAGCGCCCAGAGCCACCAGCAGGAGGATACCGCCGAAGGACAGGGACAGCGCGCCGTTGCCGCCGGCCTCATTGCCGTCCACCAGGGTGCGGTTGGCGATGGCCTTCGGCACGATGACCAGCGCGAAGAAGACGAGGAACAGGCACACGCTCAGGGTGTTGAGCTTCAGGCCCTTCATCTGCCGCAGGATGATCGGCACGGAGCCGAGGATCAGGCCGATGAACAGCGTGTTGGTCGGCAGCGGGAAGCGCTCAAAGGCCACGTTGAGGGCCACGGAGCCGATGATGATGGCCAGGGCCATGCCGACCAGATAGGGAAAGAGCGTCTTGAGGCTCTTCTTGAAATCCGAGAAAAGATGGGTGATGCAGTTGATGATGGTATCGTAGATGCCCATCGAGACCATCATCGTGCCGCCGCTGACGCCGGGAATGACGTTGGCCAGGCCGATGACGGCGCCGCGCAGGATATCCAGCAGTTTCTTCATGGATGCAGTAAAGAACTCCTCTCCCATGACAATTTCATTTGGGACAGAATAGGCCTGCCTCACGCTGGATATTTTACCACCGGCATCGCCGGACGGTCAAACCAAGGCGTGAAGGAATGGTTACAGAACATCAAAAGTTCTGTCACGAATGTGCGATTTGGCTGAAAGGTATGTAAATTTTGAGCCGGATGGCCGCTGGGAGAAAAACCGGGCGTCCGACGCGGCCTCCCGCGTTTTCCGCACTTGCAACGCGGGCCACTTTGTTGTAGAATGTGCGGGTAACTTATTGAAGGAAAGGAGCGGTGGCAATGACGCAGCTGGAAAACGCCCTGCTGGAGCTGATGCAGGAGGACTGCCGCCTGAGCCTGGAAAAGCTGGCCGTGATGACCGGCGCGAGCTGTGAGGAGGTCGCCGAGACCATCGACCGCCTCGAGCAGGAGCATGTGATCCTGCGCTACGCCCCGACCATCAACTGGGACAAGACCGACCGCGAGCGCGTGGAGGCCATGATCGAGGTGCGGGTGCTGCCCCAGCGCGACATGGGCTTTGACGCCGTGGCCAAGCGCATCTACGGTTTCGACGAGGTGAAGAGCGTCTACCTGATGAGCGGCAGCTATGACCTGCTGGTGCTGGTGGAGGCCCCGACCCTCAAGCAGCTGGCGCTGTTCGTGTCGGAAAAGCTCTCCACCCTGGAGACGGTGACCGGCACGGCCACCAGCTTTGTCCTCAAGCGCTACAAGGAGGACGGCGTGGTGTTTGAGGAGACGAAAACGGACAATCGGCTGGTGATCTCGCCGTGAGTGACGTGAATTATCAGCGGTACCTCAACCGCGCCATCGCCGCCGTGCCGCCCAGCGGCATCCGCCGTTTCTTTGACCTGGCCAGCACCATGAAGGGCGTCATCTCCCTGGGCGTGGGCGAGCCGGATTTCGTGACGCCCTACCACATCCGCCAGGCGGCCATCGACAGCCTGCTCAACGGCGAGACCTCCTACACGCCCAACCGGGGCCTGCTGGAGCTGCGCGAGGAGATCAGCCTGTACCTGGACGGGCGCTTCGGCGTGAAGTACGACCCCGCCACCGAGATGACGGTGACGGTGGGGGCCAGCGAGGCCATCGACACGGCCCTGCGGGTGATCCTGGAGCCGGGCGACGAGGTGCTGATCCCCGAGCCGAGCTACGTGAGCTACAGCCCCAGCGTCATCTTCGCCGGCGGCACGCCCGTGGGCGTTCTGACCCGGGCGGAGAAGGAATTCCGCCTGCAGGCGGAGGACGTGCGCCGGGCCATCACCCCGCGCACCAAGGCCCTGATCCTGCCCTACCCGAACAACCCCACCGGCGCGGTGATGGAGCGGGAGGATCTGGAGGCCATCGCCGAGGTGGTGCGCGAGCACGAGCTGCTGGTGCTCAGCGACGAGATCTACGCTGAGCTGCGCTACGGCGGGCATCAGCACACGGCCTTCGCCACCCTCGAGGGCATGAAGCCCTACACGCTGACCATCAACTGCATGAGCAAGTCCTTCGCCATGACGGGCTGGCGCGTGGGCTACATCTGCGGCCCGGCGGAGCTGATCACGGTGATCAACAAGATCCACCAGTACGCGATTCTTTGCGCGCCGCGCCAGGGTCAGGCCGCGGCCATCGAGGCCCTGCGGGCCGGCCGGCTCAACGGCTACGAGGACGTGGAGCGGATGCGCGAGAGCTACGACCGCCGCCGCCGGCTGATGGTGGAGGGCTTTCGGGCGATGGGGCTGCCCTGCTTTGAGCCCAAGGGCGCGTTCTATGTGTTCCCGTCCATTGAGAAGACCGGGCTGAGCAGCGAGGAGTTCTGTCAGCGTTTGCTGACGGAGAAGAAGGTCGCCTGCGTGCCGGGGACGGCGTTTGCGCCTTGTGGCGAGGGGCATATCCGGTGCAGCTATGCGACGGGGATTGATAAGCTGAATATCGCTTTGGAAAGGATGGAACAGTTTATCAAGGCGCTGGCCTGAGCTTATCCATCGTTTGTTCTGTTAATCATTTAGCAGGGGGCTTTGCGATCATGTCGCTGCCGCTTTCGCCTCACTGAAAACTCCACACTGTGGAGTTTTCCGGGCGTTCGGCGCCCCCTGCACCCCTTCGCCCGCCGCTTTTGGGGCGGCGAAATCCCATTAAACGAAGGGAGGCGCACCGATGCGCAAATTCCTGGCGCTGCTGCTGGCGCTGACCATGACCCTGCCTCTCCTGGCCCTGGCCGAGGAGGAGGACGAGGACTTCTCCATCGCGGGCTTCATCACCGAGGAGGTGATGCTGGACGACGAGGGCAACGAGCTGGCGGTGCCGGCGGAGAAGAGCATTTACGAGGACGACGGCTCCGTGCTGATCACCCTGACCTGCACGGGCGACTTCACCATCGGCGGGGACAGCCGCAAGCGGGCGGACATCTTCAACGACGAGCTGAAGCGCCAGGGCGGGGACATCAACTTCACTATGCGCAACATGCGCGACACCCTGCTGGCCGACGACATGACGCTGGTCAACTTCGAGGGCACGCTGACGGACTCCACCTATGTGCCGGCGAACAAGAAGAACAACCAGTTCCTCTTCTCCGCGCCGCCCAGCTATGTGTCCATCCTGGCGGACAACGGCGTGGAGGCCGTATCCCTGGAGAACAACCACATCATGGATCACGGCGAGGAGGCCTACGAGGACACCCAGCGGGCCCTGGAGGGCGCGGGCATCGTGTGGAGCAATTCCACCACCGTGGGCGTCAAAGAGGTGAAGGGCGTGGAGATCGCCATGCTCAGCTACCTGTGCATCGACCGCTACGATTCCCTTTGGGACAAGGTGCCCACCGACATCGCCCTGGCCAAGGAGCGCTACCCCATCGTGGTGGTGTCCTTCCACTGGGGCAATGAGAAGGACTACGCGCCCACCAAGAACCAGATCCGCATGGGCCGCCTGGCGGTGGACGCCGGCGCCGACCTGGTCATCGGCCACCACAGCCACCGGCTGAACCCCATCGAGCTGTACAAGGGCGTGTACATCTGCTACTCCCTGGGCAATTTTTGCTTTGCCGGCAACACCAAGCCCGACGACATGTCCAGCTTCGTGTTCCAGACCCGGTTCCGCAAGCGCGGGGAGACCATCACCAACGAGGGCTTCCGGATCATCCCTATCCGCATCTCCTCCCGCACCGACCGCAACGATTTCATCCCGACCATCCTGACCAAGGACACCGCCATCGACAGCGTGCTGACCACCCTGAAGGCCAACGGCAGGAAGCTGGAGTACGCCGTGGAGGAGTATCCACTGGACTTTGAGTGAGCCGTGACAGGAAATGGCTGGGAGGAAACAGCCATCTGGTTTGTTATGCGACCAGATTGGCCGAAGGATGTAAATTTCCTGTGTCGGGGTGCTGAAGTGCTTTTCTTTCCAGCCGACTTGGGTTATAATAAGCCGGGACAAAATCATGCCGAGTGGGGGAGAAGCAATGACTGATTTTGTAAGCACCTGGAACAATGATTCCTTTCTGACCTATCCTGTAGGCCCCCTCGGGCTGATCGCGATGCGCGGCACCGAGGAAATGGGAGAAAAAGTAAATAGATACCTGACCAGATGGCGCGAGCACACAGAAGAGAGCGGAGAATCTGACGACATGCGCACCTCACCGGGTGTACAGAGGCAAGACTTTCTGATCAAAACCGTGTGCCCGCGTTTTGGCAATGGCGAAGGCAAGGGCATGATCAAGGAGTCGGTGCGCGGCTACGACATCTACATCCTCTGCGATGTGGGCGCTTACAACTGCACCTACGACATGTACGGCCAGACCGTGCCCATGGGCCCGGACGAGCACTTCGCCGACCTCAAGCGCATCATCGCCGCCATGGCCGGCAAGGCCAAGCGCATCAACGTCATCATGCCCATGCTCTACGAGGGCCGGCAGCACCGCCGCTCCTCCCGCGAGAGCCTGGACTGCGCGTCCATGCTGCAGGAGCTGGAGCGGCTGGGCGTGGAGAACATCATCACCTTCGACGCCCACGACCCGCGGGTGCAGAACGCCATCCCGACCTGCGGCTTCGAGAGCGTGATGCCCTCCTACCAGGTCTTCAAGGCCCTGCTGCGCAAGGACAAGACCCTGCAGCTGGACCGCGACCACCTGATGATCGTCTCCCCGGACGAGGGCGCGATTGACCGCAACATCTTCTACGCCTCCGTGCTGGGGCTGGACATGGGCATGTTCTACAAGCGGCGCGACTACACTCGCATCGTCAACGGCCGCAACCCCATCGTCGCCCACGAGTACATCGGCGACAGCGTGGAGGGCAAGGACATCTTCGTGGCGGATGACATCATCTCCTCCGGCGAGAGCGTCATCGAGCTGGCGCGGGAGCTGAAGAAGCGCCGGGCCAACCGCATCTTTGCGGCCTGCACCTTCGCCCTGTTCACCAACGGCATCGAGAGCTACGACAAGGCCTACCGCGAGGGTGTCATCGACCGCGTAATCTCCACCAACCTGACCTACCGCAGGCCCGAGCTGAAGGAAGCGCCCTGGTTTGTGGAGGCGGACATGAGCAAGTACATCTCCTACATCATCGCGACGCTGAACCACAACCGCTCGCTGAGCAAGCTGCTCAA
Organism: uncultured Eubacteriales bacterium; assembly: GCA_902790495.1. GTDB lineage: Bacteria > Bacillota > Clostridia > Christensenellales > Aristaeellaceae > RUG11272. Next base: position 5,211 of record CADASK010000036.1, on the reverse strand, counting down.
TCCCTACAATCGCATCCAGAAGCTGCTGGACAACTACAAGAAGGAGCAGCAGGCCGCCGGCATCCGGCTGGTCTGAAACGCTATGGGGACGATCACGGATATCCGCACCGCAGGCCAGTTTGACTGCGGGCGGCTGGCGGATTTTCGCATCCGCTTTGTGCAAAACCGCTTCCAGGGCTACATCCCGAGCGACTCACTGATCCGGCTTGACCGCGACGCGGTGAAGCATGAGCTGCAGCAGTGGCAGAAGCAGGGCTGGACCCTGGACTATATCTGCGAGAACGGCGAGATCTGCGGCCTGATGGTCTACTGGATCGACCGGGAGAAGGCCGAGAGCTGGATCGAGCTGGTGGAGATACTCACGCCCGCCGTGGCCGAGCACAAGATCGCGCTGGTGAACCACGCGGTGGCGAACATGCGGCAGCTCGGCTGCGCCAGGGTGTATCTCTGGCTGCTCAAGGACAATTTCCGCGCGCGCTTCCTGTTCGAGCACTACGGCTTCCGCCGGGACTCGGAAACGCGCACGGTCAACCGCAACGGGTACAGCCTGCTGCAGGTGCGCTACAGCTATGCCATCTCCGCAAAAACGGAAGCATAAAAGAAAAAACTCCTTCGCGCAATCGGAGGAGTTTTTGTGAATGAAGGGCCTTCAAGTTTTTTGATTTTGCATAGGGAGGCGAAGGGGTCCCGGGGGCGATCGCAAAGCCCCCGGGTCGGCCCGCAGGCCGAAACCTCTTCTGCGAAATAAGGCGTAGTATCAAACGGGAGCGCCTTGAAAAGCCACAGGAGGTAACTACCATGTACCAGACCGGCGTCTACTTCGGCCGCTTCTGCCCGCCGCACCGCGGCCACCTCTACCAGATGATCGAGGCCTCGACCCGCTGCGAGAAGCTGATCGTGGTCATCTCCGACAACCGCGCGCAGACCGAGCGCATCTGCCGGGAGGCCGGCCTGCCGACCGTCACCTACCAGCTGCGCAAGCAGTGGATCGGCCAGCAGGTGCAGGACATGGAGCACATCGAGGTGCGGGTGCTGGACGAGACGGACATCGCGGAGGAGCCCTTCGGCTGGCCCGAGTGGAGCCAGCGGATGCGCGAGGTGGTGCCGGAGACCATCAACGCCTTCTTCCTCGGGGACCAGAGTGACGTGGAGCCGCTGAAGACCTACTTCCCGGAGAGCGTCATCGAGCTGTTCGACCCCTCGCGGACGCGCTACCCCATCTCCGCCACGGAGATCCGCTCGGACATCCTCAACAACTGGCACTACATCCTCGGCCCGGCGCGTCCCTTCTTCGCCAAGAAGGTGCTGATCGCGGGCACCGAGAGCTGCGGCAAGACCACGCTGACCAAGTGCCTGGCCAAGCTCTACAACACCTCCTGGTCGGAGGAGGTAGGCCGGTATTACGCCCACCACTACCTGGCGGGGGACGAGACCATCTACACGGACGACGACTTCGCCCGCATGGCCTACCTGCAGGCCGAGCAGGACTACGAGGCCCTGCGCTCCTCCAACAAGGTCTGCTTCTTTGACACCGACGCGGTGGTGACCAACTATTACAGCGAGCTGTACATGGGGCACCGCAACCGCATCGTGGAGGCCTTCATCAACCCGGAGAAGTACGACGTGCTGCTGTACCTGCTGCCCGACGTGAAGTGGGTGGCGGACGGCCAGCGCCTCAACGGCGACCAGGAGCGCCGCGAGAAGCTCAACGAGCGCCTGATCGGCATGTACAGGGAGTTTGGCTTCGGGGACAAGATTGTCTTCGTCCGCGGGGACTACACCCGCCGCCTGGAGGAATCCATGGCCGTGGTGGATAATCTGCTGAAGCTGAAGCAGTGGTAAATGCTTTTGCTGCCAAATCGTTTAGTTGCCTGTAAAGGCGATGCGAAGGGGTGCAGGGGGCGATCGCAAAGCCCCCTGCCCGCGCCCGCAGGCGCGGAACCTCTGCGCAGGAGATTTCGCCGCCTGCGGGCGGCGACCAGAGGCTTTCCGATCGCCTCTGGACTCTTCGGCCGCATGCGTTTCAATTGAACAATCCAATTTGGAAGGATAGAAGAAAAACGCTTTCGGACGCATCCGCAATGGACGCTTCCGAAAGCGTTTTGTTTTACTCACAGAACATTGTCCAGCATCCTGAGGACATCCATCCAATCCTCGGCGTCATACTCCACCGTGATGGTACCGGTCTGCCTCACCCCGGGATAGCTCGCGCCCTTCGCACGATAGTGATCCTTGAAGGAGATCTCCACGTGGAAGTGCTCCGGCAGCGGGAACATGCAGTCCGCCGCGTCCTTCTTCATGGCGCGCTCGGCGGCCTCGCGGATCAACCGCACCGCCTTGTTCGGGTGGATGGAGATGGAGCCCCGCCCGCGGCCCTCGCTGACCGCGACGGTCTCCACGTTGGGGTTGATGGCCTGCATCCACTCGCACAGGCCCCTGTCGCCGGTCACCAGGCGCACGGGCACGCCGAGGTAGGCCGCCGTGAGGCTGTTGATCATCAGCTCCGGGGCGATGATGCCGTTGATGCGGACGTAGTTGTTGCGGGTGTTCATGGTGTGGGAGAGGGGATTGGTGTCCATGCCGGCGGCGGAGTGGTACCCGGTGAAGAACACGCCGTCATAGCCGCGCTCCAGCCCGGCCATCATGCTCATGATGTCGCTGCCCCAGCCGCGGAAGATGCGCACCTCCTCGGGGAGCTTCAGGGGGATCAGGTTGCAGGCGCTGTCGTGGGCGTCCTTGACGAGGATGTCGTCGCAGCCCGCTGCCAGAGCGCCCTCGCAGGCCGCGGCGACCTCGCGGGTCATCTGCTCCTGGAAGTAGGGGTAGCGGGAGTGACCGTTGGTGGTTTCGTCCCAGAGGGTGATGCCGGTGGTGCCTTCAATGTCGGAGGAAATGAATAGTTTCATAAGGATAGAACACCTCCTTGTATATTTATTCAATTTGAGTATAAATATCACCGCCGTAAGGGCGAGGGGCGAAGGGGTGGAGGGGGCGATCGCAAAGCCCCCTCCCCGCGCCCGCAGGCGCGGAACACCTGCTATCAGAGGATTTCGCCGCCTGCGGGCGGCGACCAGAGGCTTTCCGATCGCCTCTGGACTCTTCGGCCGCCTGCGTGATAGGGATGGGCTGAGAAGGCTTGCTGAAAGATGGTTAGGACATGACGTCCATACCACCTGTAGCTTCAAAGTACTCGCGATAGACCTCCTCGTGCAGGGCGTCGAAAAGCTCCTGCCGCTTCATCCCGGCGGGCTGGCCGTCCAGCTGATTCGCCCGGACACAGATGTTGGTGGAGCTGCTGGTGATGATCTCATCCGCCGAGCGCAGCTCCTCGAGGGTGAAGGGCTCCTCGCGCACGGGGATTCCCAGCTTGCCGCAGGCGCGGATCAGGTGCGCCCGGGCGATGCCGGGGAGGATCAGGTTGTCCAGCGGCGCGGTGCGGAAGACCCCGTCGCGCAGGATGTGCACGTTGCTGTGGGAGCACTCGGTCACCCGCCCGCCGGGGCGGTAGAGCACGCACTCGTAGGCCCCCGCGCGCTTGGCCCGCTCGTTGGCCATCACGGAGGGGATCAGGTTCAGGGTCTTGATGTTGCAGTGGAGGAAGCGCGTGTCCTCCGCCGTGATCAGGGCCACGGGCGCGGTGGCGGGGTTCAGCTCCTTCGGCGTCAGGGTGACCCACAGGTTGGACGGCCCCTCCGGGAAGCAGTGCATGCGTGGGCCGCCGCCGCGCGTCACCTGGCAGTAGACCATCAGGTTGCCCGTGTCCATCCGGGCGATGAGGTCGGCCAGCAGCGCCTTCAGCTCCGGCTTGGTCACCGGCATGTCGATCTCCAGCATGGACGCGCTGTTGAAGAAGCGGTCGACGTGCTCGTCCTCGGCGAAGATGACGCCGTTGCGGGCCATGGCCGCCTCATAGACGCCGTCGCCAAACCAGCAGACCCGGTCGTTCATGGGGATCATCATCTCGCTGAGCTCCCCGACGCGCCCGTTGTAATAGCCCAATTGTCTCATGGCTTCGGATCCTCCTTGGCTTGCTCTTGCAGATATTCCCTGAGGGATGGGATGGCGCTGCCGTCCAGCGCCCGGTCCGGCCCGGCGTGCCACATGGACTGCAGAATGGCCTCCTCGGCGCACTCGCCGATGGCGCGGAAGGGCAGGTTCATCAGGTCCTCGCGCAGCACGGTCTGGGTGAGGAAGCTGCCGCCGCTCTTCATCAGCGGCGCCGTGGTGAAGCCCACCGCGATCTCCCCGCTGCCGTGGCCGATGTAGGAGCCCAGCCGGGCCATGCCCACGGAGGCGCGGCGCAGCACCCGCTTCAGCTGGCGGGCGGACAGGGGGAGGTCGGTGGCCACGATCAGGATGATGCTGCCCCGGTCACACTCGGCGAGGCCCGGCGGCAGGTAGGCGGCCCGGAAATCCGACGAAGCGCCGTAGTTGCTCTGCACCAGCACCCCCAGGGTGTAGGTACGGCCGTCCAGCTCCATCACGCGGGAGGAGGAGCCGATGCCGCCCTTCATGCCGTAGCAGGTGGTGCCGCGCCCCGCGCCGACCGCGCCCTGGGCGAAATCCGCCGAGGCGGAGGCGATGGCCGCCCGCACCTCCGCTTCACCGACGGGGCGCTGGGCGATGTCGCTGACGCGGCTGTCGTTGCACTCGCACACGACGGGGTTCACGGAGGTCAGGCGGATGCCGTCCTCCCGGCAGATATCCAGCATGTAGGCCACCAGCGCGTCGTGCACGCGGCCGACGTTGAGCGTGTTCGTCAGGGCGATGGGCGTCTCCAGCGTGCCCAGCTCGTCGACCTGCACCAGGCCCAGGGTTTTGCCGTAGCCGTTGAAGACGCAGGAAGCCGCCGTCAGCTTCTCCGCGAAGGGATTGCGGCAGGGCGGCAGCACCACGGTGACGCCGGTGTGGCAGTCGCCGCGGTCCACGGTGGCGTGGCCCACGCGCACGCCGGGCACGTCTGTGATGAGGTTGCGCGGCCCGTGGGGCAGCCTGCCGATGGCCATCTCCATGCTCGGGTTCCTCCTTGCTATGCTTGCTTGAGTATGTCGGATTCGACGCGCGCCCGGGTTTTCCTGTAGGGCGGATTGTATTTTCTGCGCACAGGAAAAGGGGGCTGTTGCACAACCCCCAGCACAAAAAACGGAGCTTTCGACCACTGAGGAGGTGGAAGAAAGCTCCATTTTGTTGTAGAATGTATCTGCAATGAAA